>PMSX01000300.1 GCA_003167495.1 Bryobacterales bacterium
GTACTATTCGGAGTACGGGGTAGTAATCTTCAATCCTTTTAGTGACATCTTTGCGCGTTTCGTTACACTTCAAAGGTGCAATCTGGATAACACCCCCGAACCATGGGCTAATTTGGTTAATTCCAGGCCCAGCCGCACGTTGTGCCGACTAAAATGAACCTATGAGCAAACTGTCTATTAAAGACCTTGAACTCAACGGCAAAACCATCTTTATCCGAGTCGATTTCAACGTACCCCTGTCGGCGGACGGCAAAGAAATTACGAGTGACAAGAGGATTCGTGCTTCGCTGCCAACCATTCAATATGCGCTCGAAAGGAATGCCGGCGTCGTTCTGGCCAGCCACCTGGGGCGTCCCAAAGGCAAACCGAGGGCCGAAATGAGCCTAAAACCAATAGCGGCGCGCTTACAGGAACTCTTGGGCAAACCCGTCGTCATGGCTCCCGATAGCATTGGGGCGGAGACCCTAGCCCTCAAACCAAAGCCTGGCCAGGTGCTGCTTCTGGAGAATCTTCGGTTCCACCCGGAGGAGGAGGCCAATGATATGGGTTTCTCGAAGCAATTGGCCAGCCTCGCCGATATTTATGTAAACGACGCCTTTGGATCGGCTCATCGCGCCCACGCGTCGACGGTGGGGATTGTTTCTTATCTCCCCGTTGCCGCCGCGGGACTATTGATGGATAAAGAACTTGAGTGGCTCACGCGCGCGACTAAGGCCCCCGAACGTCCCTGCCTCGCTCTTCTTGGCGGAGCCAAGGTGTCGGACAAAATTGAGGTGATTGCAAACCTGATAAAGGTTGTCGACAAGCTGCTGATCGGCGGGGCCATGGCTTACACCTTCATGCGCGCCCAGAACAAAGTGACCGGGAAGTCGCTGGTCGAAGAAGACAAGATCGATCTCGCCAAACAGCTCTTGGTTTCCGCAAGTGCCAAATTGGTCTTGCCTGTTGACCACGTTCTCGTTCGCGAAATCAAGCCTGGGGCCGCCAATGAGGTGGCTACCGAAATTGCCCCGGATCAGATCGGCGTCGATATCGGCCCAAAAACCATTGAAGAGTATTCCAAACTAATCGCATGGGCCAAGACGATCATCTGGAACGGACCCATGGGCATTTTCGAAATGCCACCATTCGATAAAGGAACCGTTGCTCTTGCCAAAGCGGTTGCCAACTCGGGTGCGGTGTCCGTTGTAGGCGGAGGCGATTCCGAAAAAGCAATCAAGGCGGCTGGCGTGTCGGACAAGATTACCCACGTATCCACCGGCGGCGGAGCTTCCTTGGAATTCCTTTCCGGTCTAGACTTGCCCGGTGTTTCGGCATTGACGGATAAGAAGTAACTCCTTCCTATGAGCCGGTGGAGGCTAAGGCCTTTCCGCGCTCCGATGAGGTGGGGAAGCCGATACGTCTGCGGTCGGCTTCTGCCGGAGGTTCCATCAATTGTTCGATCGTCTCGAACACCGCGCGAATCTGCTCGCCTTGTTCGCTTTGCCGCCATTCCAGTTGGTCGAGGCGTTGCCCCAACTGTTCCTGGTTGAGCTGCGCTTGACGCACCTTGACGAACGTCCGCATAATCGAGATATTCGCCAGGATCGCGCGTTCGCTGCCCAGCACCGACGACAGCATTGCCACGCCTAACTCCGTGAAAACATAGGGCGAGTACTTGCGATGGCGACCACGCGTCTCTGTTGCCACTCTATCCGGGATTTCTAAGGTCACAATTTGTGACCTTAGAATTAGGAGCTCACGTCCCTCATCGAGCGTCAACTGAAGCATGAAGTCTTCAGGAAAACGCTGAGTATTGCGCTTAACCGCTTGATTCAGCACCTTGGTGGCGACGCCATACAACTCGGCTAAATCGCTATCCAACATGACCTTATGGCCACGAACAATAAAAATCCGGGTTTCGATGGCGACGTTGTCGGATGCGGCAATCACTTGAGGTAATGCGTTCACTTCAGATCCCCCAGCGAAGTAGCGCCCACCACGCCAAAAAATATCAATTTGCTATGATTCAGGCGGAATGGGGCCATACTCAATCGGCGTAGATCTTGGTGGCACCAATTTGCGTGCTGCCGCAGTAAACGAAACCGGCAAAGTGTTGGAGCGCGTTTCCGTTCCTGCAAATTATGATGCCGGTCCGCTGGACGTGGTCACCGAGATCGTGGGCGTAATTGGAAAAGTGCGTGATCGCCTCCCTCAGGGCACCCTTCGCGGCGTGGGCATCGGCGTGCCCGGCTTCATAGATATTGATGCCGGTGTAGTGGTCGGCTCCTCCAATCTACCTGGGTTTAACGATTTTCCCGTCCGCGACGAAATTCAAAAGCACCTTGGCATTCCGATCATCCTGGAGAATGACGCGAATGCCGCCGCGCTCGGCGAAAAGTGGATCGGCGCCGGCCAAAACGTCAAAGATCTGATTCTGCTCACTCTGGGCACCGGCATCGGGGGCGGCGTCATTACCGATGGAAAAATTTTGCACGGTTCCCAAGGCATGGCCGGCGAGTTCGGTCACATGACAGTGTTCCCCGACGGCAACCCATGCGGCTGCGGCAACACCGGTTGCCTGGAAAAGCACGCCTCCGCGACTGCCATCGCCGCCATGGGCCGCATGATGCACTTCGGCCAAGAGATCAACACCGCCGAAGACGTTTTCAATCTCGCGCAGGCCGGTAACGAACGCGCGCATTGGGTCTTTGATGCCATGGGCCGCGCATTGGGCATTGCGCTCGCCAGCCTCATCAACGCCTTCAATTTCCCACTTTATCTTTTAAGTGGAGGGCCGCTGCCCGCTTGGGATTTCTTCGCCCCGTCCATGCTGGCCGAAGTTCGCAAACGCTCGTTCACGTTTGCGCGAACGGGTACGCGGATTGAGAAAGCGCTTCTTGGCGCGGATGCCGGTTTGCTCGGCGCAGCCTACTTGCCCTTGCAGGAAACCCTGGCGCGCGAAGAGGTCACCCGCTAAAAGAGGTAGAAAAGGGGTCAGACACCATTAACTTGGAGACGAAATGTATTGGCTCGGCCTAGATGTTGGCACCGGCGGCTCGCGCGCTCTTCTCCTAGATGCCGCCGGCGTCGTCCGCTATTCCTTCACCGCACCCCATCAGGAAATGCGCATGCTCAAACCCCTCTGGGCCGAGCAATCCCCCGACGATTGGTGGCACGCCAGCCAACTCGCCATCCAAGGGGTCATCCGTGAAGCCGCCATCGACGGCACAGCCATCAAAGGCATCGGCCTCACCGGCCAAATGCACGGCCTCGTCCTGCTCGATGACGACGACAAAGTCATCCGCCCCGCCCTCATCTGGTGCGATCAGCGCAGCCAACCGCAAGTGGATTTCATCGAAGCCAAACTGGGCCGCGCCGCCATCTTCCAACACATCGCCAACCCCGTCCTCACGGGCTTCACTCTTCCCAAACTTCTCTGGGTGCGCGACAACGAACCACAGAAATTCGAGGCCGTCCGCAAAATCCTCCTTCCGAAAGACTACCTCCGATTCAAACTCACTGGCGAATTCGCCACCGATGTCTCCGACGCCAGCGGTACCGCCCTGTTCGACGTCGCCAACCGCCGCTGGTCCGCCGAAATGATCACCGGCCTCAGTCTCGACCAAAGGGATCTCCCAAAGGCCTTCGAGTCTCACGAAATCACTGGTAAAGTCACCGCCGCTGCTGCCGCGGCTACTGGACTCGCCACCAACACTCCTGTCGTCGCAGGTGCCGGTGATCAAGCCGCCAGCGCTATTGGCAACGGTATCGTCGAACCGGGCAAAGTTTCGTGCACTATTGGCACTTCCGGCGTTGTCTTCGCGTACCTCGCCAAACCCGCTTACGACACCGCCGGCCGCGTCCACACCTTTTGCCACGCCGTGCCCAAAGCCTGGCACGTCATGGCCGTCACCCAGGGTGCTGGCCTAAGCCTTCAATGGTTCCGCGACCGATTCGCCCCCGACGTCGCCTATGACGACCTCACCGCCGACGGCACTCTCTCTCCCCCCGCTTCCCATGGCCTCTTCTGGTTGCCCTACTTAATGGGTGAGCGCACTCCGCACCTCGACGCCAATGCCCGCGCCGCCTGGGTTGGCCTCACTGCACGCCATCAACGCTCCGATCTCATCCGCGCCATTCTCGAAGGCGTCTGCTACAGCCAAAAGGATGGCCTCGAAATCATCAACACTCTCGGCGCCAAACCCAAGCAG
Source organism: Bryobacterales bacterium (assembly GCA_003167495.1). Taxonomy (GTDB): domain Bacteria; phylum Acidobacteriota; class Terriglobia; order Bryobacterales; family Bryobacteraceae; genus Bog-105. The sequence continues at coordinate 4,194 of PMSX01000300.1, forward strand.
GTGCGCCTCTCCGGCGGCGGCGCGAAAAGTCCGTTCTGGCATCAGCTGTTTGCCGATATCTTCAACCGAGACGTCGCCACGCTCTCCACACAGGAAGGTTCCGCTTATGGCGCTGCTCTTCTCGCTCTCGTCGGTACCGGCGAATTCGCAACCGCCGCTGAAGTTTGCGGCGTTGCCGTGAAAGAAGTAGAGGTCAAGAAACCCGATCCGGAAGCTGTCGCCTTTTACGCCAAGCGCTACCAAGTCTATGGCTCGCTATACCCTGCTTTAAAGCAAGCTTTTCACACTATCGGCGAACTGGATGCCTGACGAGAGGTTATCCCGTTATTGCGACGTGTCGCTTCCCGTCCCGCTCGACCGGCTTTTTACCTATGAACTCCCAGTGACTCTGCGCCATCGGGTCCAGCCCGGGTGTCGTGTTGTCGCGCCTCTCGGTGCGCGCAAACTCACCGGTATCGTCCTCCGAGTCCATGACGACGCATCTCCCAGTCAAAATCTCCGCGAAGTCTTGGCTCTGACCGACGAAGAGCCCGTCCTCGAGCGCGAGCTCATCGACTTGGCGCAATGGATCGCCGATTACTACTGTGCGCCGCTCGGCGAAGTGCTCAAGGGAATGTTGCCTCTGGGAGGCGAGACACGCCGTTCCACCCAATACTCCCTCACTGACTCGGGTCGCCAAGTCGCCCGCCAACTCGTCATCCGTGCGGAAAGTGACGCCGCCCTTCGCCTTCTCGCCCTTCTCGAAGAACGCCCTCGCACGACGAACCAACTCACAGCAAAAATCCCAACTGCCCGAACACTCCTACGCGGCTTAATCCAGCGCGGCTGGGTCGTCACCGAAGAAAAGGAAGAAGACCGCGACCCCATGCGGGCCTCCGCCGAACGCCTCGAAGGCGAATTTCTCCGCCGCGCCGACGACTTGGTCAAACTCAAGAAAGCCGAGCGCGAACTCCTGGCCTACCTAGAACTTCATCCCGGCCCTCACAATCTGGGCGACCTCGCCACCAAAGTAAAGAAGGCCAGCGAATCCGCTCGCGCCCTAGCCAAGCGCGAACTCATTAAACTCGAAGTCGCCGGCGTCCGCCCACCTTCCGGCTACGAGCGCCCTCGACCGGAGCTCAATGCCTTTCAGGAGTCTGCATTCCAACAGATCGAAAAAGCTCTCCAGAAAAGCGAATTCAAAACGTTCCTCCTTCAAGGCGTCACAGGCTCCGGCAAAACGGAGGTCTACTTGCGCAGTATCGAGGCGGTCCTCGCTCTCGGCAAGAATGCCTTGCTGCTTGTCCCCGAAATCGCCCTCACCCCCGCCGTCGCCGGCCAGTTCTTTCACCGGTTCGGCAAGCAAGTGGCGATTCTCCATTCTGCTTTCGGCGATGCCGAGCGTGCCGACCAGTGGCGTCGCATCCAGCGCGGTCAAGCGCGCGTCGTTGTTGGCACCCGCTCTGGCGTCTTCGCGCCCGTCCAAAATCTCGGCCTCGTCATCATCGATGAAGAGCACGACGGCAGCTACAAGCAACAGGAAACTCCGCGTTATCACGGCCGCGACGTGGCCCTGGTGCGCGCCCGCAACGCCAACGCGGTCGCCATTCTCGGTTCCGCGACACCGGCCGTCGAAACCCGTTACAACGCGGATCAAGGTAAGTACGAAATGCTGCGCCTCCCAGAACGAATCGCCCAGCGCCCCATGCCGCAAGTCGAAATCGTCGACATGCGCGTCGAATTCCTGGAAACCAAACGCCAAGCCACCTTCTCGCGCATCCTCATGAACGAAATCGCGCAACGCCTCGCCGCGGGAGAACAGACCATGCTGCTCCTCAATCGGCGCGGCTTCTCGAGCTTCATGGTCTGCCGCAAGTGTGGTGAGCGCATGATGTGCGAAAACTGCTCCATCGTTCTCACGTATCACCGCAGCGAACGCCGCATGCTCTGTCATATGTGCGGTTTCGCCGCAAAAGTGCCCACTGTCTGCCCCAAGTGTTCCAGCGATCAGATACAGTTCCTCGGCACCGGCTCCGAACGAGTCGAGACTGAGCTTCACGAATACCTCCCCACTGCACGCCTCGCCCGCCTCGACCGCGACAGTGCCGGAGCCAAAGGCGCGTTCGAAAATATTCTGAGTCACTTTCGCGCGGGCACAGTTGATATCCTCGTTGGCACGCAAATGATCGCCAAAGGGCACGACATTCCCAACGTCACGCTAGTAGGCATCGTGCTTGCCGATATCGGCCTCAGCATCCCCGATTTCCGAGCTGCCGAACGAACATTCCAGCTACTCACCCAAGCCGCCGGTCGCGCGGGCCGTGGCGACACCCCCGGCCGTGTGGTCATACAAACGCTCAACCCCGACCATTATGCCGTGAAATTCGCCGCAGATCAGGATTATGAGGGTTTCTATCAAAAAGAAATCGAGTTCCGCAAATGGCTGCGCTATCCACCCTTCGCTGCTTTTGCCAACGTCATCGTGCGCGCAACGAAACAGGAGGAAGCCCTCAGGATGTCTACTGAACTCGGCTATCTCCTCGATCCCCAGCCAGAAGGCGTCCGCGTTATGGGCCCCGCCGAAGCCCCCGTGCTTAAAGTGAAAAGCGAATTCCGCTATCAAATCCTCCTGAAAGCCGCCCGTCGCTCCGTCCTGCGCGACATCTTAAACAAGCTCCGCGCCTTCGCCGAAAAGGAGAAATGGAGAGCGACGTCGCTCGTCATCGACGTCGACCCCATCAGCCTGATGTGAGTGTTCGGTGTTAAACTGATGTAGATACGGCGGCTGTAGCTCAGTTGGTNNTCAAATCCCACCAGCCGCCCCAAAACAAAGTTATTAGAATCATATAGTTACAATCGGAATTTCGGACTGTGCCAAAAACGTGCCAAGGTTTTTGGTAGAATCCGTTCTGATGCCGGACGTTTTCCTGTTCAGGCGCCACGCGCCTAAATGCCCTCAATCCAAAAAAGGACGCAAAGGCACGAAGTGCAATTGCCCCGTTTGGCGCGATCACTGCGTCGATGGAGTGCGTTCGCGCGAGTCCATGAAGACCCGCGACTGGACCCGTGCCGAGTGGATGCTTTCTTCGATGCTCGATGCAGAGAAGGGAATCGACCCCGTACAGGGAAAAGCTATTGATGAGGCGGTCAAGGATTACCTGACCGATTGCAAGACTAGAAGTCTGGAACCGTCTACGATTCGGAGCTACCTCAACACATTGCAAGCGTTCGCGGCATTCTGTGATCAAAGACGGTGCTTTGCCGCCAAAGACATTTCGGTGGATTTGATTACCGCGTTTCGATCCGACAGACCAGGCAAGACACAGAAGAAACATTCGCCCAATTGTACGGCTGCGCTTAAGCGCGCCGGAAGGCGGCACTGCGAATGCCCGGTTGTTACGGAAAGACCGAGCGGCAAAACGCTTCGCAAAGAATTGGAGACGCTGCGTGGATTTTGTCAATTCTGTAAAGACCGAGATTGGATGGCGAAGAACCCGGCTTCGATGGTTAAGCAAGTAAAAGACGATACGTTGGGCGCTCTGCCGTTTGAACAAAAGGAAATCGACACCATACTCGAAGCGTGCAACTCGTTCGACAGGAGCGAACGAAATACTCTTCGCGCCAAAGCGCTGGTGTTGTTGTTGCTCTACTCCGGCTTTCGTATTTCGGACGCCGCTAAATTCAGACGAAGAAGTCTCAATTTGGAGTCTCACCGCTTTGTTGTGCGAACCCTGAAAACCGGTGAACACGTCACCTTTATTCTTGGCGACCCGGCAGTTGAAGCCCTGCTTGCCACTCCGGTTGAAAACGAAGAGTACTTCTTTTGGACAGGTGAAGGAAAAAGCGACCTTGACACTTGCATTAAGAGCTTGCGTCGAACGCTCGATGCGATACGCCGAAAAACGGGAATTAACGTGCATCCCCATCGCTTCAGGGATACCTTTGCCGTCAGACTGCTCGAGCATGATACGCCGATCCGAACGGTTTCGCGCCTGCTCGGACACAAGAGCATCACTACCACTGAGCGATATTACGCGCACTGGGTTAAATCTCACCAGAAGCTCCTGGATGCTGCGGTATCGGTACTCGATTTCGTTTCATGAGCTTTTGTTTCCCAGCACCCTGCGTACAACGCTTTCTGGAATTCTAAGCGTCACGTAGTTGCGTTTTTTGCCGAGACCCTTCCGCACTTTTAAAACGCCTGGTTGATCTTGAAACAGGCGGATGACTGTTTGCTCCGATAGGTTTAAGCGCTCGGCTATTTCCGCAGGAGCAAAATGGCTCTCAACAATATCGGTGATTTTTTGGTTAGTCGTCTCCATATTGCTACCTACCTTGCGGCCATCCTAGGTTGCTTTGTTGCTTTCCATCCACTGAAGAAGCCAGCGCCGAGGAACTATTTTCCGACGGCCCATGGCCAGATGAGCGAGGGCAGGAACACCTGGGACTTTCCCACGGAGGGCGTTTTGTACGTGCGCCCGCGAACATCGCAAGAGCTCCGCAATCTCCTCGATCGTCAGGTTTTCGTCGATGTCTTTCATGCCTACCCTTCACCCTGTAAGCCACCAGAAGGCACCTCCGTGACAGAAAATCGAAAATATTTTGGGTTTTTCTTTCGAGAAGTGCGTTTGGTGTTGGCAACCATCGAAAAACGCGGCTTTTTTGAACGCGTGGCGACCCGTATTGCCGGGGGATGGCCGGAAACGGATCGCTCTAGGGGCTCAGTCGACCGCGGATCGTGCACCGGCATGTGGTCGCGCCCGTTTCCTACCGTCCGTCCGCTGTTCTTTTGGGCTGGCCCGACCTTCAGTCATACTTGAAGCATAAAGCCGTTTTAAACGTAGACCAATGGACGCCAACACTCGAAAGCTCGAACGCATTTTCGACCAGACCGTAACCTACCAAGTGCCACTTTTTCAGAGGCCTTATGTTTGGGACAGAGAGAACAATTGGGAGCCGCTGTGGGACGACATACAGTCGCTCCTTGACAAACACCTCAGTCGGGCCAACGTTCACCCGCACTTTCTTGGTGCCGTGGTCCTTGAGCAACTGCCAAATTCGGCTGGCTCTATCGAAACGCGGCAGGTAATTGACGGGCAGCAACGCTTCACCACCCTGCAGCTGTTCCTTATGGCCGCTCGCGATCATGCGAGCGCCTGCGGAAACACCAAGTACTTTGACCGCTTCTCCGACCTTGTCTCCAACAGGAGATCGAAGATCGACCACGACGATGAGGTGTTTAAGGTTTGGCCTACTAATAGCGATCGAACTGCTTTTCGTCTGGTACACGACGCCGGCTCGCCAGCGGCCCTTCTGAAAGAGAAGAAGACCGCCTTGGGCGTCTCAAATAGCCATAATATTTTGCAGGCCTACGATTACTTCTTTGCACAATTGGATAACTGGCTATCTGGGGAACTCGATGATGACGATGATGCAGAATCATTGGCTGGCAAAACCAAGGACGATCGCTTGGAATCGCTTTGGCAGGTAGTCAAAGAAAGTCTGCTACTCGTTGTCATCGACCTGGACAAACACGATGAGACGCAGGTTATTTTTGAGACGCTCAACGCGCGTGGTACCGCTCTGCTGCCGGCAGACCTAATCAAGAATTTCCTATTCCGGAGAGCACTCGCGAGCAGAGAGGACGTGGAACGCCTTAATAATAAATACTGGCAACCTTTCGAATCTGAGTTTTGGCGCGAAGAGGTTAAGCAAGGCCGCTTGAAACGCCCTCGAATTGACCTCTTCATCAGCCACTACCTTACAATGATGACCCAGGACGAGGTGCGTTCGGCTCATCTGTTCAGCGCCTTCAAAGCCTTCGTGTTGACCGGTGAAGCTGTTCCGGGGTCTTCTATCCATTACCCAAGGACGCCCGCGGCCCACATCGAGCAGTTGGCGCGTTATGGTGCAGTTTTCCGAACATTCTACGCACCCGGCGATCACACGCGCCTTGCGGTGTTCCTGAGTCGTTTGGAGGCGATTGACACCGCGACCGTATATCCGTTTTTGCTCCACGCCTGCACTGAACTACTACCCGACAAACGGATTGAGTTCGACAAAGTACTTGAGCTGCTTGAGTCGTTTTTGATGCGCCGTTTGATTTGCAATCTTACGCCCAAAAACTACAACCGCCTGTTCCTTGACCTGCTCAAAGCAGTCGAAAGGGACGGGGGCGTGTCAGTAACTAGTGTTGAAGCCCAACTAGGCAAGGGCAGCGGCGAAAGCACTCGCTTTCCTGACAATGCCGAAGTGATGAACGCAATCGTCGATCAGCCCTTGTACGGCCGCCTCGCACAATACAAGGTTCGGGCAATTCTGGAAGGGCTCGACGCATACGCTCAATCCTCAAAGAGCGAGTCAATGCCCTTGCCTCCCGGCCTCACCATTGAACATGTCATGCCCCAAACCTGGGCTACCCACTGGCCCTTGTTGGCAGAAGCTAAGGTTGATCCGATCACTGAGCAGAAGGCTATCACCCGACGGAACGCGCTGGTAAATACGCTCGGCAACTTGACTCTCGTTACTGGGAGTCTCAATCCGGCGTTGTCGAACTCGAGTTGGACTAGCAAGCGTCCAGAACTCCTGAAATTTACCAAACTCAACTTAAACCAGTATTTCCACTCGCCAGAAGCCAATACTTGGGATGAAGCGGCCATCCAGTTACGCAGCAAATACCTGTTCTCGCACCTCCTAAAAATCTGGCCGGACGTTGTGCGAGACAGGATCTCATGAGATAAAGATCGGATTGTGCACCTCGTTACATAGATTCTAGAATCGCCTCTTGACGCCTTAGTTAGCGATTCGCATTTCCGTAGACGCGCAACCGTACTTTTAAACCTAGCGGCCGATTGATCAAGAGTGAACGGCGCAGGCTTTACTAATCGCGTCCAGTGGGCCGGTTAATTGGAAGTTTACTGACTTGAAGGATTCGGAAACCGCTTCGACGTCCAAGATTATGGAAGCCGGGACACCTCGTGAGCAGCCGAAGTGAGATTGTCAGCACCAATCGCACGTGCAGGCTAAACCACGGATGATTGCGCCTTCAGCGCGGATGGCGTTGCGGGACCCGCACAGAGCTCAAATTTTTGCGTTTTCAAATGAAGGTTAACAAGTTTGTTCGGCATTCTAGGGGCGCTGGAGCGTGAAGCTCAATACCCAAGAACCATTTGCCGCGAAAGATTCGCACAAGTTCAAACGTTGTGGTAATCCTCAGTTTTCCTCGGCAAAGCAGGGGCGCTTTGATGGACACTCTTCGGCATTCCAGGGGCGATCCGTCGGCATTTCAGGGGCGCATACTTCCTGTATATCCTGTAGAACACCAGTAGGAGGCAGCGGCTAGGTTGTGGATTTGTGGATTTTAAAGAATAGGCAGCCGCGCCTGCGGCTCAGAAAGGAGCTCGCTCGTTGTGCGAGAGTTGGCGTTTTTTCCAATAGACTTTCTCAGCTTCATTGGTTTATCCTAACCAATTAGGAGCTTCGTCGCACTCCCACTACGGCCACCAAAACAGATGTCCGTGACAAGAGATTGCTAGATTTTTTGGGGAATCAGTAACAATGGCAGTATTCATCACAATCCCGTCAAACTACGACGAAACAATTGACAAGGTCACCGTGCCCATTTGCATTCGCACAAAGGACGACCGAGGCAACCTGGTTCACTGCGGATGGATTGAGCGTGGCGTGGTGCCGGTCGCAGAAAAGTTGGTGGAACTGGCCGGTCGATTGTTGCACGACAAATGGCGTGCGTCAGAAATCACGGAACCCGTTGTGCACAGACTGTCGCTGGATTGCGGCTCGAATCTCGGCGACGAACCCAGCCTCCGCGTCTTAAAGGGTGCGCACTGGCTTGCAGAAGATCTGCGCGTTGGCGGCCGCCGGGCTCGCCGAAAGGCTGACGTGGAGCTGTTCTTTCAGACGATGGAGGCGATGGAAGATCGATTTGATTTGGAAAAGCAAGTGGCCACCCAGAGAACGCTGGATCGCCTTGCCGATCAGCTATCGAAAATGGGAATGGACTACGTACGAGAGATACTTCCAATGATGATGCTGGAATGTGATGCTGACGAATATCGCCGACGTTTCGACAAATCACGCAATACTGTTTCGCAGCAGTTCTACCGAAGTATGCGAAAAGCCGCGCGAGCTGCGGGCATTTTGGGGTAGGTCGACGCGGCCAAATAAGAGACGGCCGAGCCGATGTCATAATGAGCCTGACTGATGCGCCCTGAAGAGTCGCCCGAAGCGAAATACGACCGGCTGAAAAAAAAGATTCAAGACTCGATTCTCACTGAGTACCCAAACCCAGAACGCAAGGGTTGCCCTGGAAATAGCGTCCTGGAGGGAGTAGCTTCCGGTTTCTCTGACGAGCGCGTCGAAAGCGACTCAAATTGGGAGCACATCACTCACTGTTCAGAGTGTTATCGGGAGTTTCTGGAGATCCGCAGGAATCTTAAGCAGGCTGCCAAGAGGCGCCGCACCATTCTTAGAGCGACGGTGGGCGCGGTTGTGATGTTAGCGGCAGTGGCCGGGTTATTTTTTGTGAGCAGGAATCACGGTTCGTTGGGACCGCAGCGCCCCCAGAATGCCGAAGTCGCCTATCACAAGATACCGATCGATATTGCGACGATGGAGCGGTCCGATACGACGCAGCGAGCGAGTTCGCCCATTTTGCTGGATGCCGGCCCGGACGAACTCATTGTGAACCTTCCGGTAGGAAGCAAAGCGGGGCAATACGAAGTTCAACTTCTCGAGAATCAGCGGCCGGTTATTTCGGCTCATGCTGATGCTGCTATACGGGATGGTACGACGGCATTTGCGGTTAAGGTTGATCTTTCCAAGATTCCTCCGGGAAGTTATACGATGTACGTTCGTCAAGTTCCTTGGGATTGGACTCACTTTCCAGTGGTTGTCCGGTAGAGTTGGCACCTTGAATCGCTTCGCGGTTCGCGGATAAACAGGGCTTTTGCTACAGCGGCAAAGATATCGTCCGGTATTTCGTACCCGGGACGCTCGGTCACTCCCGACGGACACAGTCGTTCAGGGTTTCTTGGGCGGCGGAACGAGTTTTCGTGAGCGGGTCACAAGTATATCTATTTCCGTTTCAGATGCGGAGCTTTCTTTTTTCCTTTTCTGGGCTTGGGAAGGCCTTCGATAGTCGCGTCGAGCACGAATGCGCGAATCGAGGATGCCGTATCCCGGTTCATCTGCTCCGACTGCTCAGTGAAGAACGTTCGGGCCTGGCTTTTGTTCCACCGGGGAGTCTGTTTCTTCCTCGTGTCCGAATCGTCCCACTTGTCACACAAGAACCAGGCGACTAAGTAGACCGCTTCCTTCGAAGACCGGTCTCTGAGATATCGCATAGCCAGCTGGGTTTCCTGCGCTGTCTTCAGCTCTTTGTTCCAACACCCCTTAACCTCGATGATTATAGTCGCGATTTGATTGTTTGATCTGGTAGTCGCCGAAATGTAGATATCGATAAATTGACCGCTCCGCATCTTCGGCTCACATGTAGCCTGGACTCCCCGTCCGTGCAGGATGAGGCGAATCCCTTCCGCGATCTCACGCGATACGGATTCCTCCGGCTTGGGCCTATATCGGTCTTCGTTCCAGAGGCGCATGACGCGGCTACCTTCATCCCGAATATCATTCTGATAGTCTTCTAGGGCCAACAAAACCGCCTCAGCGAGTTCTTGTTGGTCTCTCACGAGTAACTGGCGTCTATCCTCGATGATCCGCAGAACCGTGTTGCTGTCCAAAGGCTCCCATGTCGCTTCTAGCAATGTGCGTTCGGCTTCCCAAACTGATTTACGAAATTCCATTTTTTCTTGGATTTGTGGTGGGTCATCTGCTAAGTAGAGCTGCTGCTCAATTTCTTTGAGTACGGCCACGCTCCCTGCGGTTCCACGTTTAGTGAGATTGGCGATGATTGCATATTGTGACACTGACTCCGCCCTGCTTTCTATGGGCGGCATCGCCGGCGGTGGCCCGAATTGTTTTCTCAGCCACAGAAAAACCTCTCCGAGGTCCTTCTCAGTCAGCGACGGTGCAACGTATTGGATTAATCTTACTTCCTTCTCGCCAATGAGGACGTCCAGTACTTCGCGGGCGAATTGGGGATCGATCTGCATTAAAGGCCAGACGGCGCTCCATGCCTTTTTGCAGTCTTGTTCTATCCACAATGCGGCATTTAGGGCATGTCGGTTCAGCCGATCAGGTTGGAAGCTAGACGAACGTTGGATTGATTTTATGGCTTCGATGGCCGGGCCGTAGGAGTGTCTTAAGAGCAGCCTCATTCCGGTGAGGTAGACGCCATACGTGGATGATTTCCGGAGCGCATCAAGTAGCCGAGCGTTGCACGAGTCGGGCAACGAGGCGTCAGCGAATCTTCCCAGTTGGCGGTCGAGGTCGAGTGTTCGCCCTTTCCGGATTAGAACGCTCAGAATTCTTCCCAACCGCTCGGCGTCTAAGGCAGTGAGGGCCAGTAAGTCTTTATCGGCTGGGGAGTATTTGTCATCCGATATCCAGCACTGGCAAAGCAGAATGACAGGCATCCATTTTTGGAGAACCTCTATCGGCAACTGCCGCGTAATGCTCGGGCGAACGGCCATGAGCTCGCGCAGAATGGCGTAGCCAGCGTGATCTCCGCGTGTGTAGGTATGGGAGCGGAGACTCCTGAATAGAATAGGGCGCTCGCGTTCTAGAAAACTCTGGCCTGCCGTAAGAAATCGCTCTTGTTCGTCCAGAGTTAACACTTGCCAGCCGGGGAATTCGGAAACGCGGCGCTGCAAGACGCCAAAAGTGGAATCTTCTGACAGCTCGCAACTTGCACACCACAGAAGCTGTGTAAACTTCGTTGTATCGGAGTTGGCTTCAGACAGGAGCTGGAGAAGTTCTGCGGTCCTTTCCTGGATTTTCGAATGTCTCGTTGCGTCTTCGTTCGCTCGTTCCAGCCGGCTTAATTCTGCGTTTAGACGCCTGCGCTGCTGCCAGCTTTCAATCGCAGTTTGCAGTGCCGGATGATCTCCGAGCTCCGCCACTATTGAAGTAATTTGTCCTTCATCCTCCCAATCCGCCACTAGTTCAACTATCGTTTCCCACATTTGGCTCTCGGTGGGCAAGCTGTTTTTCCAGCGTCCGACAGCAAATTTAAGGTCGGCCCGGTCCAGAAGTGGATTTGGGCCTCTACATACGCCGAAAGCAGCGTTGGAATTATGGATTAGGAGCGGGGCGAGTCGCGCAGCAATCTCCCGTCGCGCGTTGGTAGGCCAGCGTTCGGCCTCCTTCGGAAACATACCTGAGTCGCAAAACAGTCTATAGTGCTTAGAAAGCCTAGCGGCGAGGACGGCAGCAATCGCCTGTTGCATCTCCGGTCGATTTGGCGATAGCCGCACGGCTTTGTTTAGAAGCTTATCGGTTGCAACGGCCCACGCGGAAAGTCCGGAAGAACATTCGGGATTAAGTTGTGCAAGCCAGTGGAGGACTTCTGGCAGCGATTCTTCGGGTACTCTTTGGGGAAATTCGAACGCGAGGAATCTGCCAATACTTGTTGTTGTTTTGGGGTCGATTGAGGCCACGGCAGTCCTCACCTGCGACCACGTGTAGTGTTCGGGCCACACTGCTGCGAGCGCCGAGGCTTGCAGACGTTGTTCAGCGTCAAGGCGACTGGATTCAAGCGCGAGGGGAATCAGCCTCGCTTTCTCCTGTCCATTTCCACATCTTGCGACGAAGGAGGCGGATTCGATTCTCAGTACCATCGGCTGGCTCTCGTCCAGGGCCAAGTCTGTGAGAAGGGACTGCAAGCCGGTCTCGCGATTCGCTGTGGCGATGATGATCGCCAAATGTCTCGCCGTCAAAGAACGAGATCGGTCGATTACTGTTCCGAGCTGAAGTGAAAGTCTACAGTGCTTCAGACTTGAGTAGCTTAATGACAAATGCCATTCGTGGATCAAAGGACTGTCGTTTTCAGCTTCTTTAGTAAGCCATTCGATAAGTTGTTCTTTTTGGGGATCGGACGCGCTCCGCAGGTCGCCAGAGAACAGGGCCTCGGGGTCAATCGTCAATATTTTTTCAAACAGAGTATCGTCTTTTTGCGTTAACCAGGCGCAAACTCCTCGGAGGGCAGGGGGAACTTTACCCGAGCGGGTCAGCAGTAGGTTGACTTGGCTAGGCGCTACGCTATTCGTCCTCACATGATAGGCTGCCAGGAATTCGCTGAAGCTCTTGTGACACCAACGAAATGTGAGGTCGGATGCGGTGAATAGGCCCATCTTCAGAACACCAGCGATAACAGGCTCGTTGACGTCGAACCTGGTTCCCCCAACCCGCTCCTGCCCGCCAGCGAGGGCCGCGCTCGTGATCGCGTGATCTCCACTGCTCCTGGAACTGCCCGCATCTGCAGCAGCAAACGCCCCTAAAACCATTACGCATGCTATGCGGCCAGCGACTGCCATTTTCTGTTCGATTGATAATAGTGGCAAAAGCGGATCTCTAGTGGAGTCGGGATGCTCTGAGAGAAGATGCTGACAGCCTTTTTCATACAGCGACCAGACATCCTTAGGGAGCTCTGAATTTCCTTCAGCCAACCCTATTAGGAGATCTAATGTGACTGGACGGGCAGCAAGGGCCTCTATCCCTCCTTTTGAAAGCCCCCGCATAAATTTGTTAGCGTCCAGTCCATTCCTTTCTAGGGCTAAAAGGATGTCCTTCTGTCGAAGTGGTGCGAGGTGCCTTCTGCTTACCGATTCTTCCCCAAACAAAAGCGGTAGCTGTTGGTCTAGGTATCGTGGGAACTGCCCAGCCCGACAAGCCACACTTAGGAACAGGCGCTCTAACGGCAGTTCCTTCAATATCTCAATCAGCGCTTTTGGCAAGCTGGAGTATGCCGGAAGCGCCTCGTCCAGCGAATCAAGGCATAGGTGGAGACTGCCACTTCCTTCGGTCCAGGCAGCGACTTGGGAGTTGGCCTGGATTTTACTGCTGACATCCTGTAGGGTTCGCACCGAACCCATGTCGATCAAGAGGGAATTTCTCCTGGCATCGGCGTTGTTGGGTCTCGCGCTTTCAAATTCCGCAGTGAGGCTTATGCTCTTCCCCATTCCCGGCTCCCCCAGCAGAATCGTGCACCGTAAATCGCGAATCTCTGAGAAGCTGGAGATGTCCTGATTTAGAAATTTGCCGTAGTCATCCTCGGGATCGGGAAGATACGCGCCGTTCTCGAGGGTAAGTTCGACGTCCTCTGGCAACCAGAAGCGGCGCCACGGATAGAGTTGTTTCAATCAGCGGACCTTATCTGATTTTGCCATTTCGGCTGAGTGTGTTTCGACCAAATCGGGCTGTGAGATTGCAGCGAAAGGCCGTCGCCACCGAAAATCGCGCGCTGGCACATGCTCGGCGGCGCGGAGGTGCCGGCTTGGTGATTGCCGCCGCACCATGATCTTTCACGGGAGGTCGTAACGCCTGCTCCCGATAGCGCTTCTGACAACGGCGATGGAACTCCCTGCCCGGTTCGCTTTGTTGGTAGTGACGGTTAACGTCATGTCGCTGACGGTGCCGCTCGCCACCAGAAATAATTCTTGGTAGGATAAGGCTTAGGTCATGGAAATCACGCAGTTGCCGACGCTTGCTCCTTATTTAAGCAATCCCGTTGTTGTCATTGGCTGCGTAGCGCTAGCTCTTTTCGCAGTCTACCAGACACTCCTGAAGTCTCGCCTTCTCAAACCCCTTACCCAAAAACAATCGATGGGCTTTGTGGGTAAGATTTTGAGTCACGGCTTCTTAATCACAATTCTCGTGATCGTGTTCGGCTTCGCCTATGCAGCGTTCACAGTCCGTCAGGAAAGCCATTCCCGTGTCGTGCAAAGCTCGATCACCCAGAGTGGCACCTGCGCTGCTAACGTCGTCGGCGATAACAACAAGGTCGATGCTAATTGCCCGGAAAAACCAAAGTGAAGCTGCTCGTCTTGTCTTACCTCCTGACGTTAGGCTGTGGTGTGCCAATTGCCTCTTGTCAGAGCAAAGGCAACGGCGATGTGAATCAGCATGGGGAGTGTACGATCAACCTCAATAATGCGAACCATAACACGGCTTCTCTAGTCTGCTTCAACCTAGAGCCGCAAGTTGCCGATCAGCTAAAGGCGATTGCGGATGAAACCCGACGCGGCGACAAGAAACTCGATTTGATCATCAGTCTTCTTCGCTCTCAGATTCGCGTCAACGCGGCCAGAGAGCGAAGCGCAAACGGAGCAGATTCATCTGGCCTCAAAACGAGGGCGTTTGCTCTTTCTGGTGAAATTCTCCAGTTTCTAGTCAATCGTCAAGTGGTACCTGGATTCGGTCAGGCTGGATTTGGTGAAACTCCCTTTGGCGGCATTGACACGAGCACGGAAGCCTATCAAAAGCAAACGGTGGGAATGTACAACGCAACATTCCAAGATCGGGTTTCTGCAATTCGTGAGGCACTCGCCGTACAAGATCTCACAGACAGTCAGTTGGACATTGAGCGTCGAAACCCGGCGAACGCATATTCGGTAAAGGAAATCGCTCAACGGATTGCTGGTTTGGCGGAAAAGCTAAAGTGAGGAACGCTAGCGGTCGAACAGTGTGAACTTTGCTTTCGAACTATAGGTCCAATGGAGATCTGGGGACGCTTTACTTGGTGGTTATTGCACGAGGCAAACGCCGCCGCCGAAGTGCAAACTATAACGGCGATAGTTCAGGCATTTTTTACTCTATTAGCGCTCGCCATAGCGATCTATGTTCCGTGGAAGCAACAGCAAGTTATTGCGCGGAGAGAAAAGGAAAAGCAGGACGACGATACGGCGACTCTTCGTGCCGCACTCCGAGAAGAAGTTCTAATGTCCAGCCAGCAATGCGAACTGGCATTTGTTTCTTTCAGCAAATACCAGCTTGCCCTCCCCAGAAGCGGGAGCCTTCCTTCGTTGACCGTTTTTGAGGCGAATGCATCTAAAATTGGCTGGCTAAATCGTGACGAGATTACTTCCCTCATCGCCTTTTCCGGGACTCTTGCCGATATCCGTTACTTGGTGGCTGACCTTGCGCGGATAGGACGGATAGACGGCGATGACCGATCAAATATTTCCGGTATGCTACTGAACGCTTGCCAGTATGCGGCAAAGTTCCTGGAAGTTGTTGGTGCTCCCAAAGGCAAGGAAAAAGAACTAGAAACCTACGTGACGCGCCTCAGAAGTCTAAAGTACACATGACACGGGAGTCAAAATGGGGCGTTGTTACTGTACGCGATCATGCTTCAAGGCATCACGTCATCGATTCGATCGGTTTGGGTGAGCACCTCGCTCATTTGGCAGCTGCAGTTTTGCCCACCAAGAGTTGTTCCAAAGCAGTCTGCACCTGATTGTCTTTTCCAGAGATAAATGCCTCGATGGACCAAGGAGCGAACACGCTCGGCTTTACTCCTTCGCCTTCGAAGCGACGACCCTCCCAAGTGATGTATTGCGCCTTTGGCATGATGAGCATATAACCGTGGCCCACTTTAAAACCAGAGCCTGGGATGAGGCGTCCGGCAGTATCGACGCCTACTAACGTCGCGAGACCGTTCTCTGACGCGAATGCGGCTACCATCTCGCCCGCGCTGACGGTGTGTTCGTTAACGAGAATTGCAATGTGACCATGCCATTTCTGAGGGCCAAGACCTTCGGATACCAACACCACCGATTCTCCACGGCCGAGATGCTTCAGTGCCATCGATGCAATTGCGATGGGGTTCGGAAGATTTGTTGGCAGCCGGTCGAGTCGATGAAGTTTGTTTTTGTCGTAGCCTTTCTCAGCCAATTTGCGCGTCAATGTAAAACCGATTGGCAGTTTGTCAGGGGTCAGATAGCTCATCAAACGAAGGACCCCCAAGCCGCCGCCCAGATGCCCACGGAGATCAAGAATGAGAGAGTTGCAATTGGCCAACGCGCGCACAGCGGCGTCAATTTCACGTGCGACATCGAAACCCAGAAGCCCTGGAAGAATACTGACTTTCAAATAGCCGACGTTGTTTTCGAGCGTGGAGAAAGTGACGGCTTTCATTTCGGAATAGGGTTGTTTGCGGGAACGCGGCGCTGGGATCGCGACGGTCAGCGTCTGTTCTTCCAAGCCACGCCGAATCATTAGAGTTGATTGCGTGCCCATCGGAAACATGGGTTGATTGGGCGGCGCCAATGGTGTTCCATTGATCGCCTTCAATATGTCCAGTGGTCGAAGGCCAGCGGCGTGCGCGGGACCAGCTTCGTGCACATCACGCGCGATCCACTCTGAACCTCCGGTTTCACTGTCCACCCTCCCAAATGTTGCTCCGATTGCGAGCCGTGCGGGGACGCGACGGACTGACTGATGAAAGAAGCCGGTATGGCTTGTTCCTAAAGTCCGTACCAAATCGTGCATGGCTAGCTCGAAGGCTTCCGCATCATCGAGCGACAGAATGCTGGCCCTTCGCTCACTAGCAATTTGGGGCCAGTCGACCCCATTGAACTTTGGATCAAAGTAATCCTTGGTAACTTTTGCTACTGTTTTGTTGAAAATGTTAGCGCGCTGATCGAATGTTAGATTTGTTGGTCGCAAAATTTATTCTCCTTGTACCGTCGCCAATGACCTCAAAGCCAGCCCACAAGTAGGGCTGAGCCTTTACGCCAAAATCTTTTATGAAATCTAACTGCGCCTGGCGAAGAGCTTCGCTCACGCTGACGCCAGCAGCCAGGTGCTGATAGAAAGACTCCATGAGGGTCGCGGTTGAGCGGTCCTCTACCCGCCAAAGACTAGCCACAACGCTTTTAGCGCCGGCGGTGAGGAAAGCTCTCGAAAGGTTCATCACGCCTTCTTCACCTTGAAGCCGGCCCACTCCGGTTTCGCAAGCCGAGAGAACGACGGCGTCGGCGTTGAGTCGTGTGCGGCGAATCTCCCGGGCCTGCCAGAGTCCATCCTCACCGCCGTTGCCGGATGCGAGTACAAAGGCTGCTCGATCAGGTTCCACTTCATTGCCAACTGTGTGCGCAGCCAGGTGAATCACTTTAAAGTCCGCCAACGGTTCAGCCTTTAAGGCGGATTCTGAAGCCTGATCGCCGTCGAGCGTAACGGCAGCTTTCCCGAAAACCGCGGCAGCCTCCTTCACTTCTTCGCGGGCATAAGGCAGCGGTGTCAGATTCGGGCCCCGAATATCGAACAGGCCTCGGGTCCTTGAAGCCGCATCCGGCGTTGATTGGTTGTCTGGTGGACTGTATGCGACTCCAAGAAAGGGCTGCGTGGCAGTTCTTGCGTCCGAGACCGTCTTCAATGCGTAGTAGACGCTAGCCGATGGAGCCGCAGAAACCGTTAGACGTTGGTTCAGATAAGAGCCGGTCTTGTCGACAAGTGCGGCAAAAGGGATGGAGTGTAGCGACCCATCCGGAACGATTATGAGAGAGCTGGACTTTTCGCTAAGAACGGGCCAGATGAGTCGTTCGTACAACGCTTTCGCCGGTGCGGTTGAATCTGCCTTCTGGCTGATAGCGGAAAGCAATGTTTTCGTGAGCTTATCAATTTCCGCACGCCCTGCCAGCGAATGAATCGCTAATCCCGTATTCGAAACTGCCATCGCGTATGAAGTCTTAGCATCGAGAACGTACTCAATCAGAATCTCACCCGGACGGAGTTGCCTGCTGAGGGCGTCCACTGAAGTAGGCTGGCCGTGAACGAAGCCCACCTCTTTTCGATTCTGTTCGAAATCAGCAGGAAAGGCGTTGTCATAGGCGCGATCCAGCTGAGCGAGGACGCGTTCAGTGGCTTTCGAGTCCAATCGCGAGTGAAGGAGGATTTTTTGAAGCCGAGAGATTTCGGCTTCAGCCGGTGACGGTTTATCACGGAGATTGAGTTTGTCGGGCGATCCTAATGTGCCAACCAAGGCGTGACCTCTTGCGCTTTCGATAATCTGGAACGCTTTGGGCCCATCATGAAGATGAGTCCAGGCGAGACGAAAATGGCCGAGATAGATCTCGCTCAAGCTGCCTATCATTGAACTCTTCACTCGTGAAGTTGGCGCATTGATAAGGAGCCCCTCGACCAGCCGTGCGGCCTGATCGTAGAGAGTATCGGCTGTTTTGGGGCGGCCGAGGGCAAGTTCGGCTTCGGCCTTTTCGGCGATGTACCGAGGGAGGTCGTACGATTCGTGGGTCGCTCTTAGCACTTCGATGCTTTGATTGATGGCGAGCTCGGCCTGGGCGTTTCTGTGTTGGGATCGGTAGATTTTGGACAGTTGGAGAAGGGCGTCTGCTTGCATGGTCGGCAAGGAGGCTTGCTGGGCGATACGAACTTCTTCAGAGAAGGATCTCTCGGCTCCGGAAATGTCATTCGCGTCCATCGACATCTGCCCGGATTCGCCTAGAAGATCGGTTTGAGCACCAAGCACACCTTGACTTCGAGCCTTGGCTAATGTGACTTGAAGTAAGGCTTTTGCTTCCGCGCGTCCATGTTCACTTTTTGAGCCAGATAAGGCTCTGATCTTGGCGGCGGAAAATTGGAACGGCATCTCCACCCGGCCGCTCTTTTGTGTGGCCGTTTCAACTCTGTCCAGTAGGCGTAGCGCGCTGTCGCTCATGCCGATCGTCGCCATGCCATTCGCCAACCAGATACCAAAGGTAAGCTCGCCGGGGACATCGCCCAATTGTTCAGCCTTTGCTATCGCCTGAAATAGTGCCTTTGCTGCGCGCCCATTGTCGCCGTTGGCACCCCAGGCGATCCCTAAATATCCATTGGCTCGGTTCATCCATTTCTCGTCGCCGATTTTTGTGGCAACGGCGAGCAGATTTGTCCAGTCGTTCAAAGCCGCCACAGTGTCTTGGTTCATGTCGATGGTGCCCAGGATTTGTAGCGCCTTGATCTTTAGATGCGGATCGGTGTCGATTAAGGGAGTAGCCAGAATTTCTTCTGTTTCTTTGCGGGATGCCGAGTAGTTACCAAGTTGGACCCTGTACCGTATTGTTCCGAGTTTGGCGGCGAGTTCATTGCGGGAATCTCCGACACGGTGAAATCCCATTTCCGCTTGTTGATAAAGAGGCGCCGCCTGCGCGAGGTCGAAGGATTCTGCGAGGTTGTCTGCTCGTGCGAGAAGTTCGGCAGGAGTGGACTGGGCAGACGCGAAAGACGCGGCGAAGAATGCAACGGCAGCCAGTTTGGCCGAAGCGCTTATGGATTTTACAGTAAGGTTGAATTTATTTCTAAGGTTTGAACAAGATGGAATCATGCTTAACTCTCACCCTGTACGCCACGGGAGAAGGGGTCCGTGACAAGGAATTGCAGAAATTCTTCAAGAAATTGCAGAGAGTTTCAGATTGTTCGTTTTGTTTCCGAAAAACTACCTACGTCTTTGCAATATTTTTCGATTATCTCTGTCACGAAGGGCCGTTGTGGAGGCGTACAGGGTAGAGGGCCCGACGTGAATAGAACGTTTGAAGCCGTGAAGCGACAGCTTGGCGCGATGGGCGGCGCGAAGTTCGAGGTCGGATTATTTAAGTCTGACAAAACCTCCGAAGGGCGGCCGGTGATGATCTTGCGGACGTACAAACCCCAAGATGTTCTTCAATCGGTTGCGCGTTTCAAATTCGAGAATTGCCGCGGGGCGAATGTGTTCATCCGGCCTGCCGGTGAACACAACCTGAGCATGGTGGACGATCTAACGGGTGACAGCATTCGGCGGATGACAAAATCCGGTTTCGCGCCGGCACTAGTGGTTGAAACGTCGCCGGGAAACTTTCAGGCTTGGCTGAAGCACCCACGGATACTGCCGAAAGAACTCAGCACGGCGGTAGCCCGATCGCTTGCGAACGAGTTCGGAGGCGACACGGGCGCCGCAGATTGGCGGCACTTCGGACGGCTTGCCGGTTTTACAAATAGAAAACCTCGGCATCAAGGCGAGGATGGCCTATTTCCGTTTGTGATGGTTCGGGAGGCGAGCGGAACTGTTTATGACGTCGCTAACAGATTCATTTCTGAAGTTGAATCGACGTTGATTGACGAAAAGGATCGGCGGGCGAAGGTTAGGCATACTGTTGGTTCCCGCAGATCACAACGTGCGCTAAAAGGCATCGAAACGTTTCGGGCGAATCCGGCATATGCCGGCGATGGTACGCGCATCGACCTTGCCTATGCGATTTACGCGTTGTCGCGGGGCGCATCGGTTGAACAGGTTGAAGAGGCAATTCGGAGGCGGGATCTGTCGCACAAGGGCGGCGCGAAGCGGCAGGCCGATTATGTTGCGAGAACGATAAGGAAGGCTGTCGACCTGGTCAATCAGTCGTGACCGGCGGACTCGGCATCGCGTTCGCGCATTTGCCCGATGTAATGCGACAAACGCGCATAGCCAATTTCTAGTCCAATTTCGTTGAGCCACACCCAGACATCTTTCAGGCTATGGCCGGCGGCGAGCAGGGTCTTAATCTCCGGCCAGGCTTGACGAACTTGTCCGGCTTTCGTCCTTGGCTTGTCCGATAGGTGTGCCCGAAGTCGGGTGAAATCGAGTGGCTGAGTCGAATGCATTTGAAAAGGGCTCTCACCCTGTACGCCACCACAGCGATAGGCCGTGACAGAAAATTTTCAAAAACTTGCCCACGCGAATAAAAGGCGAATCTGTATAATTTGGGTTGTGGGACTTTCCCGTTGCCGCGTCAGCTATCAGGACATGGACGGCCTGGAGCATGCTGTTGAAGTGGACGCCGAGACGCTTTACGAAGCGGTGGCGTTGGCCGTCGCCGAACTTCGCCAAGACCAGATCAACCAGTCTGTGCCAAGCGGCATGACGGAGTTCACCGTGACCGTGTACCGAAAACCTATCGAGCATAAGATTCGCCTAAACCAGGTTCAGAAGTGGTCCGAGCATACCGTGCGGGAAGGACCCGCCGGCATTACAAAGCGCCAGCGAGTGAGGAAGCTGTTGGGCGTGAAGGAGTGAACGTTCGAACGCAGCAACCAAAACGCTTTCGCTATTCTTAGACTCTGATGGATCAGAATGACGACAAATAGCCCCGGCTTCGCCGAAAGCTATGGCGGAATTCGCGCTGAGATTGTCGAATTGCTCAACACTGCCCGGGCGAATTCGGTCCGCAATGTAAATGCAATCATGACCGCCACGTATTGGGAAATTAGTCGGCGTATCGTTGAATTTGAACAGCGTGGCGAGAAACGGGCAGACTACGGAGAGGAACTGACCCGGCGTTTGGCCGACGATTTGGTGCCGCGTTTCGGACCGGGTTTCGGTTGGCGCAATCTTACGCAGAGGCGTGCTTTTGCACTCGCTTGGCCCGCAACTCAGATTTTGCAGACACCGCCTGCAAAATCTTTGACATCCAATCAGCGGCTACACGATTCCCCTTACTGAATAGTCCGCCACTCCCCAAGTCGAAGAAGCCCTCTGTCGAGATGAATCTGAACGGCGAGCCCCTTCTGGCCGTGATCCCGGCCGCCTCGCGTGCGGCACTCACTTTGCCGCCGGTCTTGGCCGGTACCCTCACGCCCGAGATCCGCAGCCGGGTCGAACACTTCTACTCCTCCATTTATGAAATCTTCGAGCGCTGGGTGAACCGCCCCAAAAGTATCCACACCCGCCGCTCCTATCGGGATGGAGTCCTGTCCTTCGTCCGGCACCGCGG
>PMSX01000281.1:0-163 GCA_003167495.1 Bryobacterales bacterium
ACGGGTGCGAACCCGAGTTGTTTGGCCAAATCCGCCACGGGAGCGATCGCGTCCTCGTCGTCGCTCGACAGAAAGACGACCCGGTGGCCGCCCTCGACGATCGGGTCGGTAGCCAGTGTGGCCGCAACCAGATGATTGAAACCTTTCACGACCTTAGCGCCGG
>PMSX01000281.1:270-10176 GCA_003167495.1 Bryobacterales bacterium
TCCAATCGCCCGAGCCTGCGGCGCCAACGCCTCGGGGGGCCGGCGACTCGCAACGGTCACGTCGATGTTTTTACGGGCGAAGGCGTGGGCGAGGGCCTGACCTATCTTTCCGAATCCTACAATTGCATAGCTCATANNCGGTCATGAAGCTGCTGTCCGACGACGCGAGGAAGGCAGCCACCGCCCCGAGCTCCGCTGGATCTCCCATACGCTGGAGCGCAGTCATCGCGCCGTAAGCCTTCAGGCCTTCCGCGCCCAGCGCTGTCGCCGCGAGTTCGGTCGCCACCGCCCCGGGCGTCAGCACGTTTACCCAGATGCCGGTGCCCTTCAGGTCCTCCGCCCACGTCCGCGCAAGGTTGCGCACGGCCGCCTTGCTTGCGCTGTAGGCGGTGAACGCCGGGGCGCCCGTGGTGCCTGCGCTCGATCCGGTCAGGATGATCGAACCGCCCTTGGTCATCAGTGGCAGTGCCTTCTGGACGGTGAAGATCGTACCCTTCACATTGACGTCGAAGGTTTCGTCAATGTGCTTGGCGGTGATCTCGCCAAGCTTAAGCTGGCTGCCCACCCCGGCATCGGCGAAAACGATGTCGAGGGTCCCGCGCTCCTTTTTCACCGCTGCGTAGAGTCGGTCGAGGTCGGCCTCGTCCGAGACCGAGCCCTTCACCGCGCGGGCATTGGGCCCGAGGGCGGCCACAGCGGCGTCGAGCTCTGCCTGCCGGCGGCCGAAGATGAAGACGAAGGCGCCCTCCTCGATGAAGCGCTTTGCTGCGGCGCGGCCGATGCCGGTAGCGCCACCGGTGATGACTGCAACTTTTCCTTCAAGCTTTCCCATAATTACTCCCTTCGGTAGATCCATAGCATTCAGTACAGTAGATTTCTTTGGCGGTGAACGAGAACTCTGCCATCGCTCAGTACCACTGTATTGAAATCACTGTCAAAATGGTGTCAAAATGCGCGAAGATGAGCATTCGGTACGACGCGATTCGTGATGCGACACTTGGGACTCGTCAGCGTGCGTCGTGGTACCGATCAATTCTGAAGCCTAAACTGATGGTGATGTCTGACACGGTAAAACGATTCTTGCGATGGTACCCCCATCGGGGTTGATTTCTAAGCGGATTTGTCCGCGATGCGCCTCCACAAATTCCTTGCAGATGATGAGTCCTAGACCGAGACCATCGACCGAACTGAATTTCTCCAGGCGATGAAACTTCTGAAAGACTCGACCAAGATCACTGCCTGGAATACCTCGTCCGCGATCAACCACCGACACCTCCAATTTCCCATCGACAATTTGGCCGCGAACATCGATTGGCTGGTCAGAGGGGGAAAACTTAATAGCATTGCTGAACAGATTGACGAGCACCTGCGTGATCAAATCGAAATCCATGGGTACCAGGGGCAGATCCGAAGGGATTTGAATGGTGATCTGTCTTTTCCGGGTCGATGTCCCCAGTTCCTCCAGTGCCGCCCCAACAACGTCTGATAGGTCGGACGGTTCGAGTTTGAGGCGTGACACTCCTGCCTGGATACGCGTGACGCTGAGAAGGTTGTTCATCAGGCGATGCAGGCGCTTGATTTCGTACTCAGCGGTTCCCAACAGCTGACGTTCGCGCGGCCGGTCGAGCGAGAGACCGGGGCTCAGCAATGCGCTGACCGCCGCAGTGATAGCCGCAATCGGCGCGCGTACCTCGTGTGAGATCGCGACCAATATTGCATTCTGCAGCCGCTCCGACTCATCCAGGAACCGGAGCCGGCGCACTTTCTGCTCAAGAAGACCGCTGTCGATTGCTAAGGCGGATTGCCCGACAAACCCCGCCAGGAGCTCACGCTGGGTGGCGGGCAACCAGCCGTCCGCTCTCGATTCCAACCCAAGCACTCCGATGGTTTGATCCCTCGCCATGAGCGGCAGGTAACGAGCCAGTGCATCCGGGAACGTTGCGGTTTGCGCGCCGGCCTCGCGGCCATGTTGCCAACACCAAGTGGCCGCTTCCAGTTCTTTGTCGGTCCAAAGGAACTCCGGCGTACGAAAACGTACCGCCAGTCCCTGCTCCACTTGCAGTAAGAGGACGGAACCGCAATGGAAATTTGTTTCCAGGTGATGGCCGGCGACTTCTATAATCTGATCGAAGTCGCCAGCCAGCGTCAGCGAGCAGCTGAAAGCCGCAAGGGCAACTTGCTTCCCATTGGTCAAGACGTTTTGGATGGCCAGTGAAGCGATCTGCGCCGCAGCCACGCAGTTCGTCAAGTCCTGCTGGGTGAACTCCTTGCTGGACCGCTTGTTGTAGATCTCAAAGAAACCGATGACTTCCTTTTCACTGTCTATTATCGGAATACACATTCCGGATGCGACACCGAATCGTTTACGGATGTCCGGTTGGATCACACCGTCTTTCAAAGCGTCTGTCGTGAAGTAGGGTTTCTTATTCGCCACGACCCAGCCAGCCCATCCAGCACCGGGTCCGCAATCGTACAAGAAAGGCACGATTGCGGACTCTTGCAGAAAGTGGTTGCACGACATTCCTTTGGCAGTGCGCAAGCCCGCGCATCCACTCTGTGCATCTGTTAAATCGAGCGCCTGCTCGACCAGTACATCCAGCAAATTATCGAGGTCGAATATCGAATTCAGCCTGTCGCTCAGGCGAAGAAGTGACATGAGCGAATGCTCAAGCTCCTTTGTGCTGGCACTCGTGGAATTCTTCGTTGACGGTCTCAAAGGTTTTCTCTCACTTGCGCCCAATCGGCATCGGTACGAAGCCTGTAACCCACGCCGGGCTCGGTAACGATACGACGGAGAATCCTGGGATCGCACGCCAATTTGCGGCGCAGATTGCTAATAGTGACCCGCAATAGGTGCGCGGCGTCATGATAGTGAGTGTCACCCCAAAGCTCGTAAATCAGTTGATGGTGACTCCTCACCAATCCAGCATGATGAATGAGAACCTTCAAGAGATCGTACTCAGTCGGTGACAGTTTAACCTGTTGCTGCTCGACGAAGACTTCTCGTCTGTTGAAATCGACCCTGAGGTCGCCCGCAGTAAACACTTCGCTTTGCGCGGCACCGAACGCTCGTCGTAAAACAGCTCGAAGTCGGGCCAATAGCTCGCCCATCGTGAAGGGCTTTGTGAGGTAGTCATCAGCGCCGGCGTCGAGGCATGCAATCTTCTCTGACTCCTGATCTCGAACTGACATCACGACGATCGGAGTGGACGTCCAAGCTCGCAGGCGTCGCAATACCTCTTTGCCGTCCATGTCGGGCAAGAATAGATCGAGTAGTATAAGCTCGGGCCGCGCCAACTTAAATCTCCGCAGAGCCTCTTCACCCGTGGAAACCGGGTAAAGGTCATAGCCGGCTGGCTGCAAAGCTACGCTGAGGATCTCTTGTATCGATTGTTCGTCGTCAACAAGCAGGATCCGAACCCCCGCCTTTTCAATTCCGCTCCGTTTTTTGTCTTCAGCTATGCCACGTCTCAGTGGGCGGGCTCTCCTTTCAGGTCACGAGTCAAAAGGTTCTGGTCTCCACATTAGAGCCGGAAGCGAGCCCGATCCTAACACCTCGCCTAACGTCAAGTTATTGAAACACTTGGTGTTGCCGTGGCGCAGTTCTATCGGGCTACCACCAGCGGCTACCTCGAGCGAAATATTCGCTATCGGCCGAATAGGCCACATGTTTTTAGGATTTCAGAACTCGCGGCCTAATGCGAGCGGGAAACAGCGGAAGTTTGTCAAAATCGATGGATTCTGCTTCGAGAGTGTTAGCGATCATCTGAAAACGTAGTTTTCTGAACGGCGTGCCGACCGGTATCGCCGAGGGATGGCCGGAAATGGATCAATCCAGAGGCTGTGTCGACCACAGATCGTGCACTGGCACATGGTCGGCGGCTGCGGAGGTGCCGGCGGAGTGATCACCGCCGCACCATGATCTGTCACGGGAAGTCGTAACGCCCGGTCCCGATAGCGCTTCTGACAGCGGCGATGGGACTCCCTGCCTGGCTCGCTTTGCTGGTAGCGACGGTTAGCGTCATGTCGCTGCCGCCGCCGCACTTCCGAACGGCATTCCGGACTGCAGTAGCGCTGGCCACGATCGCACCGGATACAGATTGTGAACACGGCCCTGCAAGCCGCGTGACCGCAAATCCGAAGCCGAAGAACAGCGTTCTCGTCGATGTTCATATCGGCCACAAGGAGATTATGCCATCGCCGGCTGGGCTGAACTGAAGTTGTCGGCATCCGGAACAGGCGCGTACTGGCTTTTGACGTGGGCTTCGCCACGGAAAGTTCAGGGTTACGCCGCAATCCAACAGCAAGCCGAAAGTTGGATGAGCGCCGATTAGGCCAATGTCGAATATGGGACAATCCTCGGAACTCGCGACACCGATGACGTCTACATCTTGGCTTCGTACATGCCATGCCCAAAAACGAAATCAAGAAAACTCGGCTGCAGCAGTAAACCCGCTGTCGGCATTACTTCTTCGTCAGCACGGCCGCCAGAAACCGTAGTTCGGACTCCACTTCGACGGGATCGGCGACAGTATCGGCGATTTCCTGGCGAAAGAGCTCGCGATACCTCTTGCGAAGCCTGTGAATGGCCACCTTGAGCGCTCCTTCTGACGTGTTCATTTCGCGTGCCAGGGCGGCATACGACGCCTCAGACTGCCCGAGAAGGAACACCTTCAACCGTTCGAAATGCTCCAACCGGCCGTGATGTACGAACTCGTTCCGCAATTTCTCCACGACCCGGTCAAGCACCGCGAGCGCCCAACGCCGCTCGAAAATCCGCTCCGGCGTTTCATCGTGAGCAGGCTCGCGTTGGTAGCGCTCTTCGCCGGACGAGAATTCAAGTGATACAACCGTTCCGCCGCCGCGTTTGCGCGCGCGCTGGCGGTCCTCTTCGTCGGCCACATAGAATCTCAAGGAAGTCAAAATAAACGATCGAAAACGGCCCTTTTCCGGGTCAGCGCGGTCGAGATATCGCCCTTCCAGCACGCGCATGAAGAACTCCTGCGTGAGATCCTGCGCCTCGTCGGCAGAATAACCGCGCCGGCGCAGATAGGCATACAACGGATACCAGTAATTCTCACACAGAGAGACCAGAGCAGACCGGGCTTCCTTGCGCTGGGGATCGCCGGCAGCAACCACCAGGGTCCACCGCGTCGTCGGAAACTGAGATGATCCGGCACCGGTGTGCATGGTCTGGCCGTTCGTCATGGTCTTAGCCTCACAGTCGTTCCGCTAAACAGGATAAGGAAACCCCGGGCACATGGTTACAGGACGGATTATGATTATTTGGCAACGCCTTCTCTTGTTTGACGACCGAAAGATGGGGGATCGCATGCGTCCATCGTTGCCAATCTTTCACTGCAGCTTGGCGTATTCCGCTCTAGCTTGCTGAAGAATCGGGATGTCGGTGTCAGCGTTCTGCCACAGTTCAAAGAAGTCCTGGAATGCCTTTTTGGCTTTTGCCCTATCGCCCAAGAGGGCAAAGCCGCGAGCCATCCCTAGCCAGGAGACCGAATAGAACTCTCCCCAATAGGAGTGAACCCACGTAGCGCTCCAATTGATACCCTTGTGATCCACGATTTTTCGAAACTCCGCTACCGCTTCTGCACCTTTGTGCAGAAGCAGGTAAGCCAATCCGCGCAGGTAAACGGGTTCGAGGTAGGCGCGCTCGTATGGAGAGGAGGATGCCAGCATTTCTACGCTCTTTGCCGGTTGGTGGCGGTTGAGGGCAATGGCAGCGCGAATCGCGGGTAGCTGCACGGTATTCCAAATCGTTCCAATTGGAAAGACCTTCGAGGTTTCCGCGGCAAGCTTTTCCGCCTGGACCGCATCGCCGCAGATCGCCAGTGCCAGCGCGGGACGCTTCAGGTGACGCGTGGTCTGGCAGTTGCCCGCGAGCGTGTCCACCAGCGCGTCGGCTTCCTGGAATTCGGCGGCGACGCTCTTGAGTCCGTTGCGCAACGCTGTCTCTGTGGCCCGTTGGTAAAGATCGCGCGACTCGCGACGTCGGCCGTGAACATTTCGGTCGGCTGCCTGCAAGCCGAGGCTCAGGTACTCCTCCGGCTTGCCTGCAAACCATTGAATCTCGCGGTCAACGGCCGCCCGATCGCTATCGACATACGCGAGTTCGAGAAAACGCTGATGAATCCTTGCTCCGCCAAGGCCCCGCCCTCGCAATTTCTCCGCTAACTGCCTGGCCTCGGGAAGCCGATCCAAGCACATGTAGGCGTCCAGTTGGCGCCGGTAAGGAGGTTCAACCCTGGGCTCCAAGTCAGCCGCTTCCAAACCTTCCCGCAACCCTTCCTCGTATTGCCCCAGGTTATTGAGGATCTCGCCCAAGTCGTTATGGAATACCCAGTAGCGCGGATAGTTTCGTACACCCGATCGGCAGAAGTGAATCGCTTTGTCGGACTCGCCGGTGTTTTCGTAGTGGGACGCCGCAATATTATCGCGCTCCAATTCGGAGACATGATCGATCAATGCAAAGGCCTTTTTTTCGTATTGCAGCATCTTGGCCGAATCCCCCGCCTGATAGTACGCGTTGGCTAGATATTCGTAACCCGCAGCGAAATTGGGGTCGAGGGCAACCGAGCGCTCGAGAAAGGGCACAGCGTCGAGAAAATGACCTTGCTCCATCACTGACATGGCTTCGCTAAAGCTCTGGAGGGCTTCGAGCGACGGCGTCGTGACCTGATCTTCCGCTGGGCGGCTGAATTTCTGAATCGAATCGTGAGATTCCCCCAGCTTGCTGCGCAGAGCGGTCGCGGCCGCTGCCAACGCGTTCAGGACGTGCTCTTTGTCTTGCGCTTGGATCTGCTGGCGAGCGAGCGGCGCACCATCCTGACAAGTGACGGCCTGAAGCGTAATGACGTAACTTTTCCCCAAGCTCGCGATCGTACCGCCAATGGTACCCTCGCCTCCTTCGCGGACGCAGATTTCGTGCGCGGTTTGGTTGGTAACGCGGGCGCCCGGAGGAAGACCGATAAGGCGAAGACCACGCTGCATCTGCTCTTCGTCCATGATTTTGAGGAACGGCGATTGTTCGAGTTGAATGGTCAAGCCTTGGCGAAGCGTGCCGTCGAAGATCGGGTCGCCCGTCTTATTGTCGAAATCCGCCAGCACAATCGTATCTCTGTCGCCCAGCTTGGGTCTCGGAGAGAAATCACGATGGACCAGCGACCAGGCGGTCACTCCGCCCAATAGGATGAAGGCGAGTGCGGCGGCCGTGCCCAGAACGCCTAGCTTGTGTCGGCGAAGAAACTTGCGCGTCCTGTACAGCGCGCTCGGCGGCGACGCCAGCACGGGCCGGTGCTCCCGATAGCGCTGAATGTCGGCGAGAAGTTCAGCCACCGAAGCGTATCGCCGTTCCCGCACTTTCTCCAGAGCCTTCAGGGTGATCCAATTGAGATCCCCATCCACTAGGCGGCGCAGCGAGACCACATCGGTCTGGCGCTGCGCGGCGATTTCGGCAACGACGTCGCCGGCTGCCGTGAGCCCTCGAGAAAGCGACGGCGCTTCTTCTTCCCGGATGATGCGGAGCATCTCGCCGAGGCCCGCCTGGCGTAGTCTGGCCGGATCGAACGGAACCGCGCCGATCAGCAACTCGTATAGAAGCACGCCCAGCGAATACACATCAGAGCTCTCGTTGACATCCCCGGTCGTAACCTCAGCCTGCTCGGGACTGGCGTATTCCGGTGTGCCCACCATCTGCCCGAATTGCGTTAACAGCGTGTTCTCGACAGCCCACTGCTCAGTGGCTTTGGCGATGCCGAAATCGATCACTTTGGGAAGCGGTGTAGCCTCCTGTTCCGTTACCAGCACGTTCGAGGGCTTGAGGTCGCGATGAATCACGCCTTTCTGGTGGGCGTGTTGAACGGCACGGCACACTGAGAGAAATACTTCCAGCCGCTGGCCGATAATCAGCCGCTTGCCATCGCAATACTGCGTGATCGGAGCGCCCTCGATGTACTCCATTACGAAATAGAGCCGACCCTTGGGCGTGGCGCCTGCGTCGAAGATTCGCGCTATATTCGGGTGGTCCATCATCGCCAGCGCCTGGCGCTCCTGGGCGAAGCGCGCGAGCACCTGACTGGTGTCCATCCCGAGTTTTACGACTTTGAGCGCGACATATCGGCGAATCGGTTCGCGCTGCTCGGCGAGGTATACGGTGCCCATGCCCCCTTCGCCCAAAGGTCGAAGGATGTGATAACGGCCGAAGTCGTCATCACCGGGTGCCACCGTCGCTGTATCCATGGTCTGAGTTCTGGATTCATCCGCCCCAACGGAACTATAGAAGGCGCCCTGGATGAGACACTTGGGACACAATCCCACTGAGTCACCCGAACCTATTTCCGCTTCGCACTGAGGGCAATTGGGCATCGGGAAAAGAGTCGTAGCAGCTATTTTATGCTTTTCGTCTCAGACGCTGTAACCTCCAACCGTGCGATTCCTTATTCGTGACAGGTGAGCCGGATTGGAACCGGCAAACCAGATCCCAGCCCAGGAGGGGCATTCAAATGCATTGTCAACGGAACCTGATCATTTCGCTAACGCTGTTCGCTGCTTCGGCCACCGCAGACACGCTTGTCTACGCAGTCAGTACTAACTTCAACAACTTTACGGGCCAATTCGGCTCGGTGGACCTCGCGACGGGCGCGTTTAACCAGATTGGTCCCGCTATCGCTGATCCGCTCGGCGGGTTGGTGCCGGGGCCGAACGGAAAGCTACTAAGCATTTCGGCGTCCGGAAATTTGGATTCGGTCAATCCCGCCACCGGGGCGGTCTCTGTCATCGGGGCCACGGGATTGGGTAATCTGGCCTACACCATTGCGGAACTTAATGGAACGGTTTATGCAACCGATCTGAACAGCAACCTCTACACTGTTAATACGACGACCGGAGCCGCGTCGCTGATAGGCTATACCGGTCTCCCGATCTGCCCGTCCCTCACCAACCCTAACGACGTGAGTGACGAAACGCTGTTTGCGGATGGCGGAAAGCTGTTTGCAACTTTTGACGGGGTAAATTTGGCGACCTCGGGCGTGGTGGATTCTCCGGAACTCTATCAGATCAATCCCACGACTGGAGTGGCGACTCTGGTTGGCCCGACAGCCTTGGGGCTCGACGCGGCAGTGCAGGTGAACGACACTGTTTACGGCCTCGCTTTTGGTTACTCAGAGCCCAATACGGTGCTCTCATTGAACGTGGCGAATGGCAACACCACTTTCCTGAATGATTACGTATCGTCACCAGTGGCGGGCGGCGTGAATTCGTTCGACATTGAAGGAGCTGCCCCAACCCCTGAGCCAGTGTCGTTCAGTCTAGTCGCCATAGGAATAGCCGCAGTTCTTGTCGCCAGACGGCGAAGGTCGTATGGCCAGTTGAGCTGAGGTTGCCTCTGTGCTCCGCAACCCGGACACAACAAATAACGCAATAAAGTGAACCTCTTGCTGGATTCGGAGGAGAAAGGCATGCAATTCGTATTGTGTATTCTTCTGCTGGCGGTTCGGAGCGGCCAAGCAAGCGAAACGCCGAAAGGCTGGAGTGACTGGGTCTCGGAGGGCCAGGCGCTCAGCAACGCCGGTCGCTATTCCACGGCAGCACATGCCTTCCGGAAGTCCTTTAAGAAGGGAATATCGAGACACATTTTTCCCGACCGCGGATACTTTGCCTGGCATCCAGCCCCAACGTAATGCCGACGTATTGGTGTTTGTCGCCAAGGTCTTTTTCCAAGGAGTTCGCAAAATGCATGGCTTCCCGCGCCTCCGAGCCTTGACGATTGCTTTCAGCGCTGGCATGGGAATCTTCGGGAGCAGAACAGGCTCGTATAGATCCTCCCTGACGGCGCAGGGTAGAGCGACTGGTTCCAACTCCCGGATGGCCATCCGGAAGCCCTATAAGAGGGGA
>PMSX01000103.1 GCA_003167495.1 Bryobacterales bacterium
GGCTGTGGCGGAAGGGCGCGATTGCGAACCGCCTCAACTGGTTTGAAAATAGCGCGATTCGGGAGCTGCAGCGGGCGGGAAACGAGACGGGGAGTTGTAAAGGGTTTAGTTTTAGTGGGTTAGAGGGCGTAATAATCTGGGAGGGTTGGTGACTGGGATTTAGCGGGATAGACGGCGAGAGCCGAGCAAATTCTTAGGATATAGGAGCATTGGCCCCGGCAGCAAGCGCGAGCGCATGCTCGATAGCTTCGAATAGCTTCTCTGGGTGGACGGGCTTTGAGACGTAACCATCCATACCGCTTACCAGAAAATGCTGTTGGTCGCCGGACATCGCGTGCGCCGTCATGGCGATGATCGGAACACGATTGCCGGTGGTTTTCTCCCTAGTCCGAATCACCGCTGTCGCCTCGACACCGCCCATCAAGGGCATCTGGATATCCATCAGGACCACATCAAAGCGGTCCCGTTCGAGGGCCGCAAGCGCCTGCATGCCATTGCCCGCTACCACCACCGTATGCCCCCGCTTCGCCAATATCGCCGTAGCAACCCGCTGATTGACTGGGTTGTCTTCGGTTAGTAATATCCGCAGGGGCCCTCTTCCTTCAAGAAGAGTGTGGCGGGGAACAGGCTGAGGAGCCGCGGCGGGGTCGGGCAGAGAGCCCAGGGCTAGTAACAACGCGTTCAGAAGTTCTGACTGCAGAATGGGCTTGATCAGATAGGCGGCGATCCCCAGTTCCTTACATCTCGGGCCATCATCGCGCTGGCCGCCAGACGTCAACATAACGGTTCTGAAAACCGCCAACTCGGGCGACTTCTGGATTTCCTCGACGAGCGTGAACCCATCCATCTCGGGCATATGACGATCGACGATCATGAGTCCGAATGGCCTGCCTGCCAATTTGGCTTGCTGAAGAAGCTTGACGGCGTCCCTCGCGCAAGAGGGAACGGCGGGTCTCATTCCCCAGTATTCCAGCATCTTCTGAAGAATCTGCCGATTGGTTGCATTGTCATCAACGACCAAGACCGGCAGGTTGTTCAGGATCGGCGGGCTGGCGCTGATGCGAGTAGAGAGAGTGGCCGCGGTTCTGCCAAAGCGCGCAGTGAAGTGGAAGGTGCTTCCCTTACCGGCCTCACTTTCCACCCACATTCGACCTCCCATCGTCTCGATCAAGCGCACAGAGATGGCGAGCCCTAGCCCGGTACCACCGTACTTGCGTGTCGTTGATGTGTCTGCCTGGGTAAAAGGCTCAAAGATGAGCTTTTGTTTGTCGTGCGGAATACCAATCCCGGTGTCGCTGATTGCGAAATGCAACCTTAAGCCTTGAGCATCGACGTCCTCCATATGGACACGTAAGACGACCTCGCCTTGGTCTGTGAACTTAATGGCGTTGCCAGCCAAGTTAAGAACAACTTGCCGCAAGCGGATTGAATCGCCTATGACGATATCGACGAGATCGGGAGGAACCGAACACGCCAATTCGAGACCTTTCTCATAAGCTCGAACAGACAGTGTTTTCATGGCGTGGCCGATGCAGTCGCGAAGGCTGAATTCCACGGGATCTAAATCCAGTTTTCCCGCTTCGATCTTTGAAAAGTCGAGAATGTCGTTGACGACCGCCATGAGCGCGTCTGCGGAGTACTTCACGGCATTGAGATACTCGCGCTGGGTGGGATCAAGTTCGGTATCCAGCGTTAGATTCGTCATCCCGATCACGCCGTTCATGGGAGTGCGAATTTCATGACTCATGTTGGCGAGAAAGTCGCTCTTTGCCCGATTGGCGACATCGGCGGCTTCGCGCGCGTGAATCAGCTCCTCCTCGTAGCGTTTTTGCTCGGTAATCTCCTCGGAAATCCCAACAAGACGAGTCACTTGGCCGGCCTGGTTGCGAATGGGAAAAGCGCGGTCGCGAATCCACTTCTCCAACCCGTCCGGCGTTCGTATGCGATATTCCCTAAGGACTGGTTCACCCAGCATTTGCTTGTTAAGCAACAACTTTGCCCGGTCCCGATCGTCCGGATGGATCGCCTCCACCCAGGAGAAGGGATTGGTGTATAAGCTCTCGCGGGTCCTGCCCCAAACCTGCTCAAAAGCAGGGCTGAGATAGAGAATCGCGTCAGCTTCCGGAGGCATTATCCAAAAGACTTCACGGATGTTTTCGGCAAGCTGTCGGAACTTTTCCTCGCTGCTCCGCAACGCCTCTTCGGCGTGCTTGCGCTCGGTGATGTCCGGACAGAGACCAACATGTCCGAGAAACTCTCCCTCGGGCGAGAAGCGCGGCTCGGCGTACGCGGCCACCCAACGCCACTCACCATTGCTACCTCGGATGCGTGTTTCGCTTCTGAGAGGAGTATGGTCACGCACCGAGCGGTCGCATTCCGCTAAGTATCCCGGCGCATCGTCAGGGTGAAGCAGAGTCTGCCAATTGAGTTCGTCCGGTTGTTCCAAAGTGGTACCGAAAAGCTCGTGGTAGGCGCGGTTGACGAACTCCACGCGCCCCGCCGCGTTCGTCACCCACATTGGTGCCGGAGATCCCTCTGCCATGATGCGGAAGAAAGATTCTTCTTCTCGACTCTTCCCGTCTGTCTGGTTTGGCTGCTTAGGCTCAGAGGTAATGACAATAGCAGCCGCCGTTTGCTCAACGGCCGCGACGAGATCGGCTCGTTCGATATTGTCGCTCTCCTTTTTCATCATTCGCCCGATCGGCTAACGTGCTTACAAATACGCCAGCACGGATGATCTCTAGGCCGCCCGGTTCATGTGATTAATCGACAGTTTTCGGGAGAATCTGTTGAGTGATTTCACCCTGGCGGGGCCTACACCGGACTTGGCCCTAGGAAGTAGTACAAGGGTCGAAATGGTTTCAGAAGTCCCGAGCTGCCGGGGCCAAGCACAACGTCACGCTGGCAGCGCGCCCGTCAGTGCTTCAGCATCCACACATTGCTGTCGGTTCCCCATCCACGAACGCCAAATGCCTTCCGTCCCCGAAGGAACCGACCAAGTTGGCCCCGCAGTCTCCCACAGTCTCCAACTGCGTCCCTTCTCATTGACATAACGGATTTTCATTCCTGCGGAAAGATCTCCGGCGGCAACGTACCAACCCGGTCTGCCCGTTGCCCAAGTCACGGAGATCAGTGTCGGAATTCCATCTACCAGAATCTCTCTTTCGCGGTCCTCCGGACGGTCTAAATCGACGATCCGGAATCTGCTAGGAGAGGCGTCGTGGTCGGGCAGTGCCGCAAAACGACCGTCCGGTGAAAGGCCCCAATCGGCAAAAATGGCGCGCCGCGCCCCCACCCTCGTCAGCTCTCTTAACGCGCCCCGAATTGGATCCAGCTCGTAAAAAATGAACTGGCCATTCTCTTCTTTTCGCAACACGCAGCGCTTGCCTCCGGCCGCGCACATTGAAATTCTTCCACTGCCTGCGCTATCGCGACCGGACGCGAACGCTCGCCAGAAGCCGGTAAACGCATCAGTGTCCTCACCCTCTTCGACGGCTGCGATCCGGTCCCTTGTATGAACCGAGGTTCGTGGAAATAGAAAATCCATTTCCCGTCCGGCGATGCTTGCGGCATCACGTCCCAAGTGGAATCGTTCGCCAGCGGCACTCCGTCCGTTTCGTCCAATCTCTGCTTAAAAACTTGCCAACCTCCATTGCGATCAGATTCGAAAAGTACTGTCTAGTTGTCCGCCATCCAGGAGTGGAGAAAATCTCGCATCGTATTGAGGGTCAGACGCCGCACATTCGTCAATTGCACAGGTTCCGCTCCAGTACCGCCCACATACACATCCGGCTGCCTTAATGTACTTAAGACACCTATCACCTGCCGCCCATCGGCCGTTGCAACTAAATCGGCAGGCACTTTGTACGACGAAAGAGGCGCAATCGTCTCAGGTTGGCTGAGGAAAACGCCCGTCTCCGGATTCGCTCGAACGTCGACTAAGAACAACGGAGCGTATGCGTTCTTGATAAATAAAATGTGGCCATTTGGGCTCCATCGCAAGGCCTGAAAATCGGCGTGGCTGGAGTCTACAATCAACCGCCGCGCCAGCTCGCCATTCGTGCGCATCAGTCATATCTCCGACCCGTCGGGACTCACAAACGCGATTTGCTGGCCATCGGGTGAAGGAACAGCCTGCGAGGCATCGTTGCGTAACACCTCCACCTGGTTCTTTGGCCGACTCAGCACCCACACAACGGATTGGTGTTTCGGCTTGACAAACCCGCTCAACAACGCCCGCGATTCGTCCGGAAGCCACGCAATGTTCCCCAGCTGCTGGCCGTCGGAATGATCAGTGCGAGATTTCTGCGTCGACGATCAAGACGTAGTAGTAATGACCAAAGAGCTATTCTCCCCTAAGAGCAACAGTCGGATCGACCGGCCGAGGCCCTCGTTGCAGATGCCAGGCAATCCTGTGAGCATCGCGCTTGCAACTGGGCCGATTGCCGCGCCCGCCGCAATCGGCTTGCTGCCCTCGGTGGAAACTCTTTGCGCAACCAGCTCAGGCGGATCGTTGATAGGCGCGGAAGGCGCGCGTGGCGAGCCAGAGGGCGAACAAGCCGAATGCCCAGAGCGCAGTGAGGTGAATCGAAATGCGCGACCAATCTGGGTTGCCTGCGAGTGCAAGACGGCCGGCTTGAACGGCCCAATTGAGTGGATTGAAGCGCGCGGCGGCGACCATCCAAGCGGGCATGAGCGGGCTGGCGATGAAGACGGGGGACATAAACGTCAGCGGCAAGAGGATGAAGTTCACCGCACCGATGACAGATTCCTGTTTGCGGGCCATGAGGGCCATGGCGATGGAAAGCGCGCCAAAAGGCAGGCTGAGCGAGATAGCGGCGATGAGCAAAACGAAGAGTCCCGCCGGACCGCCGGGATAACGCGCGCCTAACACGAATCCCATCGTGAACAGAATGAGCGACTGGACAACTGTCACGATGGCCAAGTACATGAGGCGTCCTATGATGATGGCGGGACGGCTGACGGGGGCGATGAGGAAGCGATCCATTACGCCGCGGTCGAGGTCGAGAATCACGCCCATACCGCTCCAGCCCGCGCCGAAAAGAGCGGACATGATGATGACGCCGGGCGTTAGGAAGGAGATGTAGGAATTAGTTTGGAAGCCTGGGAGCTCGACGACGCGTTTAAACAATTGCCCATAGAGAACAAGCCAGATGATGGGTTGAATGAGTGTGAGGGCGATGTACCAGGGTTGGCGCATCAGGTGGCGCAGGACTCGGAGTGTGAGGAACCAGCAGTGAGAGAAAAAGCTCATCGATTCGCCTGCTGCGCTTCGGCTTGCTGGA
This sequence comes from Bryobacterales bacterium, assembly GCA_003167495.1. Classification (GTDB taxonomy): domain Bacteria; phylum Acidobacteriota; class Terriglobia; order Bryobacterales; family Bryobacteraceae; genus Bog-105. The sequence goes on from PMSX01000103.1 coordinate 5,307, forward strand.
AAGTTTTCCCGGTGTGGCGGAGATAGACATCGTCGAGGGTGGGGCGGGCGACTTTGACGGAGGCGACTTTCACACCGGCGGCTTCGAGGGCAACGAGCATGGGTGGAACGGCCGTTGCGCCATGTTCAGCGCGAGCATGCACGGTTTTGGCCGAGACTTGCACTTCGCTGAGAACGGCAACGTTCCGGAGCGCGGCGTTGATAGCCTCGTCGGGCGCAGCTTCGGCTAGTTCGACTTCAACCGAATCTCCGCGGAGTTCGCCCTTGAGAGCTTCGGCCGTTCCTTCAGCGACGACGTGGCCGCGATCGATGATGGCGATGTTCTGAGCGAGACGGTCGGCCTCTTCGAGATAGTGAGTTGTGAGAAGAATGGACAAGCCTTCGGCGGAGAGACGGGCGATTTCCTCCCAAAGCTCGGCGCGGGCTTCAGGGTCAAGGCCGGTGGTGGGTTCGTCGAGAAACAGAACGCGAGGGCGATGGATGAGGCCCAGGGCGATATCGAGCTTGCGCTTCATGCCGCCGGAATAGGTGCTGGCGACGCGGGCGGAAGCGGAGGCGAGGGAAAAGCGATCAAGGAGCGTATCAACGCGCTGTTTGAGATCGGCCCCGTGAAGACCGTGCAACTGGCCTTGCAGCGTGAGGTTTTCGCGGCCAGTGCAGTTTTCGTCGACGCCGGATTTCTGGGCGACGCAACCGATGGAGCGGCGGACGCGCTGGGGTTCGCGCAGGACGTCGATACCGGCCACGCGCGCTTCGCCTGAATCGGGCTTCGACAGCGTGGTGAGAATTTTGATGGTGGTGGATTTGCCGGCGCCGTTGGGTCCGAGCAAGGCGAAGATGGAGCCGCCGGCGACACTCAGATTGAGCCCGTCCAACGCTTTGACGCTGTAGCGATAGGTCTTCGAGAGGCTGCGGACTTCGATAGCGGCTGGCAGTAGTTCGGGGTTGGACAATTCTTTGAGTGTAGCCGAAAGCCGTTTCTGATAGGTTTGGAACTGCAAACGAAGACTCATCTATGACAGCAGGCGCGGAGCCAAGACCTGGCTCGGCATTTTGGCGCACCGTCAAAAAGATAGATAAGAGCAAGATCAACAACCGCTGGATGGCGCTACGGAACGCACTGGCGGTGGCGGTGCCGCTGGCTATTGGGATTGCGATGGGGAATCCGCTTGGTGCGGCGGCAGTGGCGACGGGCGCGCTGAACGTTTCGTTTTCCGATGGGCGAGACCCATATTACCAGCGGGCGCGGCGCATGATTACGTGGAGCGTGCTGGGGGCTTTTGCGGTGTTTGTGGGATCGATCAGCGGCAACAATGCAGCAGCTGCGATTATAGTCGCCGCGTGCTGGGCATTTCTAGCTGGGATGTTGATTGCGGTGGGGACACCCGCGGGCGATTTAGGGCTGAATACGCTGGTAGCGCTGATTGTGTTTGCCGGACGGGGTGCGACTTCGCCAAGGGGCGCGGTGAACACGGGTTTGTTAGTGCTGGCGGGTGGCCTGTTGCAAAGCTCTTTCTGCCTGGCATTTTGGCCGATGCGGCGCTACGATCCGGAGCGGCGGGCGCTTGGGCATGTGTATCTCGGTTTGGCGAAAGAAGTTGATCCGGATTCCGAGGTGGGTGAGTCGACACCGCTGGGTCCATTAAGCACGGAGGAGCAGGACACCATCGACGCGCTAGGCGGCGATCATACTACGGAGGGGGAACGTTTCCGGCTACTGTTCGATCAAGTGGATCGGCTCAGGCTTTCGAAATATCTGCTGGTGCGTTTGCGGGATCAGTTGGGAGAGCGGGACGACCAACGGTCGGAAGCAGAGGGCGATGCGGCGGAACTCATAGAAGCAATTCTGCGAACTGCGGCGAAGCTTTTGACCGCGGCGGGAAACGAGCTGGTCAGAAAAGGGGAGGTGGAGCTGTCCAGTTTGGAGGACGAGCTGCGGCGGCTTGTGGAGGTGGCGCAAGAGCGGAAGAGCAGTGGAGCATCGCGATGGGCGGGGAGTATTGCGTCTGGTGTGGATGTACTGGCAGGGCAGCTGCGGTTGGTGAGCCAGTTGGTGCAAAGGACGGAGCAGGTCGAAAGCGGCAGAGGAGAGAGCCGGCCGGACGCGCGGGATTTCAGAGCACAGTTTTGGAGTTGGGCGGCGACGTTGCGGGCCAATTTGGATTTGCGGTCGGCGGTGTGCCGGCATGCGATTCGCATGAGCTTGTGTGTTGCGGCGGGTGACTGGATTGAGCGGAGCTTAGGATGGCACCGGGCGTATTGGCTTCCGATGACGGTGGCGGTGGTGTTGAAGCCGGATTTCACATCGACGTTTAGCCGCGGGGTATTGCGTTTGCTGGGGACGTTTGCCGGTTTAATTTTCGCAACGGCGCTGTTCCATTGGCTGCCGGTTTCGGCGATCACGCAGTTGTTTTTGGTGGGCGCGTTCAGTTTCTGTTTGCGCTATTGGGGGCCGGCGAATTACGGGATATTCACGTTGTTCTTGAGCGGGCTCGTAGTGTTTTTGATTGCCGCAGCGGGATACTCGCCGGGGGAGGTGGTGGCAGCGCGAGCTTTGAATACGCTGGCAGGCGGGTTGCTGGCGTTGTTAGCCTACGCGCTATGGCCGACGTGGGAGCGGACGCAGGTTTCAGACAGTTTTGCGGAGATGATTGATGCGAGTCGTTTGTATTTGCAGGGCGTGTTTAAAGGATTCGGGCTGGGGGAGCCGAGCTTGGAGCGGGAACGGCGGGAGTGGCGGCGCGCACGGTCGAATGTGGAGGCTTCGGTAGATCGGGTGATTGCGGAGCCTGGGATTACCGCGACGAAGCGGGATACGCTGCTTTCGATGCTGGCGAGTTCCCACGCTCTGATGCTGGCGATTGCGGGCCTCGATGCCGGAATGCCGCACAGAGAGGAGCAGACGACACCACCGCCGGCGTTGCAGACGTTCGCGCACGATGTGGATTTCACTTTGTATTTTCTGGCAGCGGCGTTGCGGGGCTCAAAGGTGGCTGGCGACAATTTGCCGCAGTTGAGAGAAGATCACCGGAAACTAGTGGAGGCGCGGGGAAGTTTTGCGCAGGATGACGACTTCATTCTGGCGGAGACCGACCGGGTGACGGTGAGTTTGAACACGCTGCGGGAACAGGTTATGAGGTACGTGGCAAGCGAGATTTGCCAGAAAGCCGGTCGAGTTGTTCGAAGATCTCGCGCAAGGGAAGAACGAGGCCGGATTCGGCGGTAAGGGAATCGCTTAAGAAGAGTTGTGCGGGCTCGGGATTTGCGTGCCTCATGCAGTAGGCTTTGCGTTGATCCGGGTCGATGATCCAGACGGTTTGGATTCCCCAATCGAGGTAGTGGGCGCACTTCTGGAAAAGGCGGCGAAGGTCGTCGGATGGCGCGAGAATTTCGATGCAAAGCGCGAAGGGCTTGGTGGGAAATGGGGATTCGATGGGCTTGGGATCGGCGACTAGATCCGGGACTGGGTTCGCGTACGGCGATAGTCTCAACCTAACTTCAGAAGCGGCTTTCCAGCCGCGTGAGAACAGCAGCATGCCAAGGAGAATCTGGGTGCTGCCGTGGAGAGATGTGGGCATTGATTTTTGAATCGCCTCGCCAAACCAATATTCGTAGCAGGGTTTTTCGTACCCAAAAGTTTGCTGGAATTGCTGGAACGATAAGAATTGTACAGGCGAAGCCATAGGCGTACTACTTGCCGGGGCGGCTCTGGGTGCGGAATTCATACTGCTGGATTTGCAGAGCGAGTTGACCTTTATTGTGACGGGTTACGCGCCCGCGCGCGACCAAATTGAGCAGACATTTTTCGTTCAATTGAGCGGGCCAACTGATGGAAACCTCTAAACGGGTTCCTACAGGAAGGTCATGGTCCGATGTGAACAGGACGCCTGAACTACTGATGTTCAGCGTTTTGCCGCTGCCAGCCAGGATTTCCGCCCGCTGGTTCAAAGTCTTATAACGCAACTCGCGTTCAATAGGAAACCGGCTAGACCGGCGCCGCTCCGAATTATTTAGTTCCGGAGCCATGGTGGTTAACGACACAATTTGTTGAACTCCGATCTTTAAAGCTTACACAATCGCTGTGCATTTTTTTCACTACTTTCCCGCTTCACTCTCAGCCCGACGCTTTTTCAGCCATTCCAAGCGTTCTTTCAGCCGCTGTTCGAACCCGTGGTCCGTAGGCTGGTAGAAAGAAGTGTGGTGGAGCGAAGGGGGCATGCAAATCATATCGGTGAAGGAAGAGGAATCTTTATGGGCATGCTTATAACCTTTCGAATAACCCATCTCCTTCATCAGGCGAGTGGGCGCATTGCGCAAATGCAAAGGGACCGGCTCGGCGACGGTAGATTCAATGATCGCATTTGCCTGATTCAATGCTTGATAAGCCGCGTCGGATTTAGGAGCTAAGGCTAAATAGAGGGTTAGTTGGGCTAATGCCTGATCGCCCTCGGGAATTCCGAGGAAATGGACGGTTTGCTGACAGGCGATAGCCTGTTCAACCGCTCGGGGATCAGCCAAGCCTATATCTTCAATAGCCATGCGAATAAGCCGGCGGGCGAGATAAAGGCGATCTTCCCCGGCTTTCATCATACGAGCGAGCCAATAGAGGGCCGCGTCGGGATCGCTGGAGCGGACTGATTTGTGGAGAGCTGAAATCAGGTTGAAGTGTTCTTCGCCGGATTTGTCATAGAGCAGAATTTTGCGCTGGAGGGCGTCGGCGAGGGCTTGGCGATCGATTTTGCCATCGGTAGCAAGGCCCGCAGCCACTTCCAACGTGTTGAGGGCAGAGCGGGCGTCACCGCTGGATGAGATGGCAATTTCGGTGAGCATATCGTCGTCGATAACGACGTCAAGATGGCCTAAGCCACGGTCGGGGGTTTCGAGAGCACGGCGCAGAAGCGCGGTGAGCTGCGGCGTGTCAAGGGCATATAAGGTGTAGACCTTGGTGCGCGACAGCAAGGCCGAGTTGATCTCGAATGACGGGTTTTCAGTGGTGGCTCCGATGAGGACAACATCGCCGCGTTCGACGTAAGGCAGAAAAGCGTCCTGCTGGGCTTTGTTGAAGCGGTGGATTTCGTCGATAAAGAGGATGGTTTTGCGGCCGAGGCGGCGAGAGCGTTCGGCATCGGACATGACGGTTTTGATTTCTTTGATGCCGGCGAGGACGGCGCTGAACTGGACGAAATCGGCATGGCTGGCGCGCGCGATGAGAGCGGCGAGGGTGGTTTTGCCGGAACCGGGCGGCCCCCACAGGATGAGAGACGAGAGCTGGCCGGATTCCATTTGAGCGCGCAGAGGTTTGCCGGGACCGAGGATGTGCTCCTGACCAAGGTATTCGCTGAGTTCGCGCGGGCGCATGCGGTCAGCTAACGGGCGGCCCGTTAAATCTTCTTCGGCGGAGTGCGGCGGCGTGTTGTCGAACAGGCTCAAAGTGTACCCCTTTGGCGAGCTGCTTCGTAGAGCGCGATGGAACAAGCCACGCCGGCGTTGAGAGATTCGACGTGGGACGTTGGGATGCGCAGACCGGCGGCGCAGGCAAGGAGTTCAGGCGAAACGCCGTGGGCTTCGCTGCCGACGACGATAGCGGAAGGCTGGCGCAAATCGGCTTGGGTAACAGAGGTGGATGCTTTTGCGGTCAGGGCATAAAGCTTAAGGTTTGCGGCGCGCAGGTTCGCCATGAGAGCAGGGCGCTTTTGGTATTCGAGGTAAGGCAGGCGAAAGATGGAGCCGGCGGTGGCGCGGAGGAATTTGCCGTTGGCGATGTGGACGTTGCCTTCCAGAAGGACGAGGCCGGAAGCACCGAAGGCTTCAGCGGAACGTACGATGGTTCCGGCATTGCCGGGGTCTTGGATGCCGTCTAAGATTACAGTGACGCCGGGGCCGCTGAGACAGTCTTTCCATGTGTGGCTGGGCGGGGTAACCAACGCCATGATTTCTTGGGACGTTTCGGTATCGGAGAGTGATTCAAAGGCGCGGGAGGGGATTTCCATGAGTTCAGCGTCAATTGTGGAAAGGAGTTGACTGTGGCGGTCGCGGCCGTTGGGCGTGATCAGGATTTGATCGAGGTGCCAGGAGCTGCGCAGGAGTTCTTCGACGAGGTGGGGGCCTTCGACGACGATCCGGCCATCGTCGGTGGCGCGACCAGAGGTAATGGCGCGGCGGAGGTTGCGCAGAAGCGGATTCCTAGTGCTGGTCAGGTGCATGAAAAATTTGAGTAGACTAGGATCTAAGAACGAAGCGCGCGAACTCGTTGCTCGAACTTCTTGGGATGAAGCGAATTGCCGGTTGGCTGTGTTTAGTACCCGCGATCACTCTATTAGGCTACATGTTCTATGTGGCGGATAGAATTGAGCGGCAGTCCCTGATTGACGAGTCGCAGCCGGCGGACGTGATTTTGGTGATGGGAGCGGCGGAATACCGCGGACGGCCTTCGCCGGTTTTGAAAGGGCGGCTGGATCATGCGTATGTGCTTTATCTCAAACACATGGCGCCGTACATCATGACTACCGGCGGGGCGGGCGGTGATCCAGACTTCACAGAGGGCGGAGTGGCGCGCGCGTATCTGGTGACACACGAAGTGCCGGCCGAGGCGATCATTACAGACCCAGTGGGTTCGACGACAGTGCAGAGTCTGGATGCAGCGATAGAGACTATGCGGCGGATGAACCTGCATTCCTGCATTGTGGTGAGCGATGGCTATCACATTTACCGTGTGAAACGCGTGCTGGAAGCGCAAGGGATCAAAGTTTATGGTTCACCAAGGCCACCGGCGGGAAGCTTAACGCTAAATGAGTTGCGATGGCTTTATTTGCGGCAAGCGGTGGGATTCATCATGTGGCAGTTGGGCATTAATTTGTAAGGAGGCCGGATCTATGGCTGCTTGTGGCCGTTTGCGCGCTCGCGCTGGAGAGGTCGATCAAGCCCTGCAGCTTTTGCCCGGTAGCAAGCTGCAAGACGCTCAGGGTTTTTTGCAGGGCGCTCACGCTCTCCAGGTTCTCTTCCAGCCTCCTGCGCAATCGCACATCACGGGATCGAGAGAACCTGTTCGATCACGGAAAAAAGATCGGCCGCCCGGATGGGCTTCGAGATATACCCGTCCATCCCCGCGGCAAGACAGCGTTCTTTATCCCCCGCCATGGCATGGGCGGTCATCGCAATAATGCGGAGGTGTTTCCCGCTCTTTCGTTCGCCTTGCCGGATCGCGGCTGTCGCTTCAAAACCATCCATTTCGGGCATTTGGACGTCCATCAAAACCAGGTCCGGCGTTTGCCGTTCCAACGCCTCAAGGGCCGCCCGGCCATTTCCGGCAAGCGTCACCTCGTGGCCTCTCTTCTCCAACATCCTTACCGCCAGGACTTCATTCACCCGATTATCTTCGACCAGCAGAATACTCAGGCGTTTGCGATTCTCACGCAGCGAGTGGGTCGTTACGACCGGCGGATTCTGCTCGCTCGGGGCTTCCGATCCGAGGGCGCCTCGGATGACTTGCAGCAGATCTGACCGTTTGACCGGTTTGTTCAGGTACGCACTGATACCCGATTCGCGGCAGCGAGCTGCGTCGCCCCGCAAACCGGCGGACGTTAGCATGATGAGGGATAATCCACCCGGCGGAGCGTCCCGTGTAAGTCTTTCCGCCACACTAAAGCCGTCGATACCGGGCATCTGCGCGTCGAGCAGAACCAGGCCGAAAGGAGTGCCGTTGGTCTTGGCTTGCTCGAAAACCGCGAATGCCTCAGCTCCGCCTTCCGCCATGGTCGGCTTCATTTGCCAGCCTAGGGTCATCTCGCGTAATATTCGGCGGCTGGTGGCATTGTCATCCACGATCAATACCGGAAGATCTCGCAGCATCTCGACATCGAGGGGTTTATATTTTCGGGATGAACCTTTTTGCATCGGAAATCGCGCAGTGAAGTGGAAGGTGCTGCCGGAGCCCACCTCACTCTCCACCCAGATCCTTCCGCCCATCAGCCCGACCAGCCGGGAGGAAATCGAAAGACCCAGGCCGGTGCCGCCATACAGCCGCGTCATGGAACTGTCTGCCTGGCGGAAGGCCTCAAAGATGCTTTGCTGCCTTTCCAACGGGATGCCCACCCCCGTATCCTTCACCGCGAAGTGCAGCACTGCTTCGTCCTCTCCCTCTTCCTGAACTGCAACTTGAACAACAACTTCTCCTTGCCCTGTAAACTTGATCGCGTTGCCTACCAGATTTACAACAATCTGGCGAAGCCGCGTGGGATCGCCATTTAACCCATCCGGCACTTCTGGCAGAATGTGGCATGCGAGATCGAGTCCTTTTTGCTGGGCGCGGAGACCCAGTGCTTTCATCGTGTCCTCGAGCGTGTCGCGCAGCATAAAGTCAATCGCTTCGAAGTCCAGCTTTCCAGCTTCGATCTTCGAGAAGTCGAGAATGTCGTTGATCAGCGACAGCAAAGAATCCGCCGAACTTTTTACCATCCCCATAAATTCACGCTGTTCCCGCGTGAGATCGGTATCCAGCGCCAGTTCCGTCATACCGATGATGCCGTTCATCGGCGTGCGAATCTCATGACTCATGTTGGCCAGAAAGTCGCTCTTGGCGCGGTTAGCAGCCTCTGCCGCCTCTTTGGCGCGGTTTTGTTCCGTAATGTCGCGTATCGAACAAGTCACCACCTCCACCTCACCGCTGGCGTTTAGAACCGGTGAGAAAATGCGATCATAGCAGCCGGCTTCACCGCCAGGCTTCGCCCAGAAGGCTTGGCTGCGTGCCGGCTGCTTCGTACTGATGACCTGCTGAATTTGGTTCTGCAAGGACTCTGCGCGATCCGCAGGCAATCCGATATCGCGAAAGTTCTTACCGCACACCTCCTCGAGCGATTTCTGCCAGAGTGCGAGGAGTGGGCGATTGGCATAGGTGAAGCGACCGGCCAAGTCGAAGGTACTAATAAAATCGGGCGTGTTCGAAAGAGCAGTGTCGAAGGTATGCCACTGCTGGCGCAGGCTCGCAGCGGCCTGCTTTTGGTCTTCCATGTCGGTGCAAGTGCCGGACCATTGCCGTATCTGCCCGTTCTCGCCAACTTGCGGAAGCCCGCGCACCAGGTGCCAGCGCCAAGCATTGTCGCTGTGCCGCTGTATGCGGGCTTCCACCTCGTAAAGTTCTCCCGTTGTAAGCGACTGTTTCCACATTCCGACTGCCCGCTCGCGATCCTCCGGATGCACCCGTTCGACCCATCCGGCGCCCAGGAACGCTTCTGGGGGAGCTCCGCAGTACGCAGCTCCCCGGCGGTTGACATAGTCGATGATCCCGTCCGGGGTTGCGCACCAGACGAATTGAGGAATGCTCTCGGCCAAAAAGCGGTAGCGCTCTTCCGCCCGCTTACGCGCTGTGATGTCTTCTACAATGGCTATGACTTGGGCGGGTTTTCCCAGCTCGTCGCGCCGTATGGTTCCCGAGGCGCGCGCCCACAGGATCTCGCCGTCTCTCCGGATATAACGTTTCTCGATGCTGGTCGTGCTGTGCGGACCTGCTATTAGCGACGCAAAAAAGTTGTGCGTTACTGCGACGTCCTCCGCATGGGTAATCGGCACGCTGTCGCGCGCGGTTAACTCCTCACGGCTGTAGCCGAGCATATCCACGAAAGCTTGGTTCACCTCCTCGATCCGCCCGTCCGGAGTCAGCAGCACCATGCCGATCGGGGCTTGTGCGAACGCCAAATTGTATCTGGCCTCGGTCGCTCGCAGTCTCTTTTCTATTTCGCTTCGCCGGGCGAATTCAGTCACGTCCTCAACCCGGTGGACGATGAATCGGACCTCGCCGTCCTCGCCCAGGAGCGGCATGTTCGTCGGGTTCCAATAATGCTCTTCGAAGGCGCCACCCTCCTCCTTTGGCCGCTGAATGCAATACTTCCGAGTGGCCATCGAGTGGCTCTTCTTAGTGGTGAGGACTTGGCGCAGAGAAGCCCGGAAGTTCTCCACTCCCGTGACCCGCGGATCGTCCGGATTATCCGGAAATACCTCGAAGAGGTTGCGGCCCACAATCTCCGCTGGGTGGGTTAACGCAGCTGCCGCGAACGCATTGTTGGCCACGACGATCGTATAGATAGGATCATTCGGGCGAAGTACCAGGCATAGCCCGGGAACCGCATCCAAAAGCACACGGAAATCTGGTTCACCTAATGCCGGACTGAACGCCTCATGCTGATGGAAGGAGCCGGTCACTGCGAACACTATCGGCAGCTATCTTCAAACGCATAACACAGCTTAGCTTACTTAAAAAAATCAGATGATGGGTCTCTTTGCGTCGATATGAAGAATGTGAATAACACTTACTTGTTTGCGCTGTGGCTCTTTGCACTGGGTTTTGTAGTGCTCGAGTACATAGCCCTAAGGCGGAATAGGCTAAGGACCATCCAACCTGACGCGCCAGTCTTTACCACATCTGACCCAGTCGTTCCCGCACGTGAAGACTGAGCGTTACGGGCCGCCGCGTGCGACTCGATCAAACAGCAAACCCCACTCCTTTTAGAAAGTGGGGCTCGCGAGTCCCTGATCCGTCGCGCTTACGCCCACCTACTTATCCGCTTGCGTCACGCCAAGGAATCGTAAACCGAGTCTTCGGAGGAAGCGTAGTTCGCCTCTTCGAGTTTTCGGCCAAGGGCGCGGTAAGAAGAACTGGTATCAGCCAGGGCCTCCCAGGTCAGAAGAACGTGTAATTCCTTGCCGGCGGGAATCTGTCCGGCAACATCCGACGGCACGGCGATCTGCCCGTTCGGCGATAAAGCAGCTGTGAACTCGAAGGTCATCAAAAACCTCTCCTTCTTGATCATTCTATCTATAGCCATTCAATCGATGTGCCGGTGAGCGAACCGCCCAGAACACTTTCGGCGTGCGCTTCGACGGCGCTGAGGACTTTTTCGGCGAACACTTTGTCGCTCGATACGGTGACGGCGGCGACAACGGCGTGCTGCCACGAATCGAGACCGTCAATTTCAGCCACTGCGACGTTGAAACGCTCGCGCAGACGGTCTTTTAAGCTCTTGACAACGTGCCGTTTCTCTTTCAGAGAATGGGATGTCTCCACGACGATGTCGAGCGTAAGTACACCGATGACGGGCACTGTTTTTATTTAACGAGAGCTGGCGGCCGCCGGTGTTAACTGCGGCGCAATACGCTCCATGGTGAAGGCTTCAATGATATCGCCCGCATTAATGTTGTTGAAGTTGACGAGCGAGATACCGCACTCGACTCCGTTCTTCACTTCGCTGGCGTCGTTCTTGAAGCGCTTAAGGGCATCGATCTTGCCGGTATGAATCAGTTCGCCATCGCGTTTGAGGCGGACCTGACTATCGCGGCGGATGACACCATCGGACACATAGCAGCCTGCGACTGTGCCGACTTTGCTGATCTTGAAGATTTCACGCACTTCGGCGTGGCCCAAAATGGTTTCTTTGTAGACGGGATCGAGCAGCCCGGTCATGGCCAGGCGAACCTCGTCTATCAATTCGTAAATGATGCTGTGGAGCCGGATAGCGATTTTCTGCTGATCGGCAGTGGCTTCGGCGCTCTTTTCAGCCTTAACGTTGAAGCCGATGATGAGGGCTTCGGAGGCGGAGGCAAGGAGCACATCATCTTCGGTGATGGCGCCCACGCCGGCACGCAAGATGCGCACGCGGATTTTGTCGGTAGAAAGTTGCTGCAGGGTATCGGAGAGCACTTCGGCCGTGCCGCCGACATCGGCCTTGATAACAAGGTTGAGATCTTTGAGATCGCCCTCTTTGAACTGCTGATGCAGCGAATCGAGAGTGGCGACACGGGCGCCTTTAGCCATGGCGGCATCGCGGGCTTTGGCTTCGCGGTAGATAACGATCTGCTTGGCCTTGGAAGTATCGGTAACGACCTGGAAATTGTCGCCCACTTCGGGCACGCTCTCCAAACCGATGACTTCGACAGGCATAGACGGTTCGGCTTCGCGGGTGGGATTGCCGCGATCGTCAAACATGGCGCGCACTTTGCTGAATAGAGCGCCGCAGATAAACTGATCGCCCACCTTCAATGTGCCGTTGCGAACGAGCATGGTGGCGACGGGGCCGCGGCCTTTATCGAGTTTGGCTTCGAGCACGGTCCCGACGGCCGGACGGGCCGGATTGGCTTTGAGATCCAACATATCGGCCACGAGCAGAATCATTTCGAGTAAGAGGTCGAGATTCTGTTTAGCCTTGGCGGAGACGGGTACCATGACCACGTCGCCACCCCAATCCTCAGCGAGCATGCCGCGATCGGAAAGCTGTTGCTTGACGCGCTCGGGTTGTGCACCGGGCTTATCGATCTTGTTAATGGCGACGATGATGGGAACGCCGGCTGCTTTAGCGTGATCGATGGCTTCGAGCGTTTGCGGCATGACGCCATCGTCGGCGGAAACGACCAGGACGACGATATCGGTGACTTTGGCGCCGCGGGCACGCATGCGGGTGAAGGCTTGGTGACCGGGCGTATCGATGAAGACGATTTTGCGGCCGTTGCGTTCGACATGATAGGCACCGATGTGCTGAGTGATGCCGCCGGCCTCGCGACCCGCGACGTTGGTTTCGCGAATGGCATCGAGCAACGAAGTTTTGCCGTGATCGACGTGGCCCATGATAGTAACCACGGGAGCGCGGCGAACGAGATCGGTGGTCTCTTCGGCTTCTTCGATGTCTTGCGTGCTTTCCTGTTCGTAAGTAACTTTGTTGGTGGAAGCACCGAATTCGCGCGCCAGATCTTCGGCGAGTTTGACGTCGAGAGTCTGGTTAATGGTGGCGAATACCTTCCTCTCGAGCAGCTTCTTGATGACGAGATTGGCTTTGACGCCAAGCTTCTCAGAAAGTTCCTTGACAGTGACACCTTCGGCGACGGTAATTTCGCGGTCGATGGGCGGTGGTTCGAAAATGGCCTGGCGTTTCGGGCCGCGATCACGGAGATTTCCTTCTTGATCCTCACGCTTGCGAAGAGGTTGGCGAGTGCCAGGCTTGGCTTGATGGCGGCGCTGCTGGTCAGGGGTAGGCATCGGCTGCGCGGTATCGGGGCGCAGGCTGGTAGGATGCATGGGCCGCATGCCGGGACCACCGGGGCGGCGCAGTTGTTGTTGACCAACTTGACCAGGAGTGAAGCCACCCGGTTGTTGACCGGGACTGCGCATTAACGGCTGACCAGGGCGAACGGGACCGCGATAGAGCGGCTGGCCAGGTGCGGGCGACGGACGAGTGGGTGCACCGGGGCGCGGAGCTGGTGGCTGAGCCGTACCCGGCATGGGACGAGATTGCTGTTTGAGGCGTTGAACGAGATCTGGCCGAGGCGGAACGGTGGGACGCGCTTGCGGCTGACCGGCCAAGGTGCGTGCGCCTTGGGGACGCGGCGCGATGGGAGCACCGGGTGTGAGGCCTGAGCCGGAAGGCGAACGCGGCGGTGGTGTTGGACGAGCGGGAATAGGAGCGCCGGGAACCGCGCTTGGTGGCGCAGGTGGCGGGGCAGAAGGGGATTGCGTAGACGGCCCGGGGGCGACGAGATGAGTGGGCACTAGATTCATGCGTGACGGAGGCTGAGGTGTGGCGGGCGCGGTGGGCGGTGGGGCAGGACGTGCCGGCCTTTCGAGCGGCGGCAGGGGTCCAAAGTTAGTGCGCGCTGTTTCGGCGGGCAAAGGCTGACGCGGGCCGGCGAGCGGGGTGGAAGACCCGGCCGGATTGATTTTTGGAGAAGGCGGAACGGGACGCGCGGGAATAGAGATACCGCGGGCATGCCCAGGAGACGCTAAAGGTGGATGAACCGCCGTGCCGCCACCGATTGGTGGACGCAAAGGCCGGAAAACCGGGATAGGTTTCTCCGGTTCGGTCACTTCCGGGCTCGCCGATTGTTCCGTTGAAAGGCCTTCCGCCGATTCTTCCTTTTGAACGGGCGAAGGCGCCGGCGCTGGTTTAACAAAACCCTGCGGGGAACGTGGAGTTTGAAAATCGCGCGCGGGCCGCAGAGGCAAACCGGGAGGACGCAATGGCAATGAAGGTAGTGAAGGTGGCGCTTTGGGAGCTTCGGCAGACACGGCGGGCGCTTGCCCAACGGTCTGAACGCGCTCGATCACCTGTTCTGCTACAGGTTCGCGATCGTTGTCATTTTCATCTTCGTGCGCTTCGCGATCTGAGTGATCGTCATAGTCATGGCTGTGGCCATTCGCCGATTCGCTGCCGGTGCGCAACGGACCCGAGTCGGGGCCGTGGAGGCGGCGCTTGAGTTCGATGGCAACCTCTTCGTCGATCGAGCTGGAATGCGTCTTTTTCTCCTGCACACCCAACTCGGGCAGCATATCGATGATGACGCCGGGCTTGACCTCAAGTTCCCGAGCCAACTCGTTAATTCTGATTTTCTTCATAGAAGAGACTGCTGGAATAACTCCTTGCAAAACCTTACTTTGTGCAGATTACTCGATTTTACTCATGGTATCAGATTCTACCGTGTCTGACGCTCCGGCGGTATGGGAATGAGCGAGGCCACGCAGTTGCGAAGGCGCGGCTGAGAGTCCCTCGACTTTACCAAGATCGAGCGTTTCACCTTCCTGAGTTTCGTCGAGCAACACTTGTTCGTGCTTAGCCAGATCGTGCTCGAGCACGCCGGTCTCAATGTTCTTGAATAGTTCGTGATGGACGCCGTCCGGTTCACTATCAATAGCCGCTTCAATCGCAGCGGGATCGACCGGGGCTTCCTCGTTTTGCGCGGCGTCGTACTGGCTGTAAAACGCGACGACGGATGTTTGAATGCGGGTGACGAGTTCCTCGTCGATACCGGGAATGGCCTCAAGCTCTTCGGGCGTCATGGAGCCGAGACGTTCGACGGTGCCGATGCCCGCGCCCACCAATTGTTCAACGACGGCTTCGCTCATGCCATGATCCATGAGGACGGAGACCGGGGCGCCGGAGATAACCATATCGCCCATGCGCGATTCGAGTTCGCGGCGTTTTTCTTCCTCGCTCTTGATATCGATTTTCCAGCCAATGAGCTTGGCGGCGAGGCGCACATTTTGGCCGCGTTTACCGATAGCGAGCGAAAGTTGCAAATCGTCGACCACAACTTCCATGTGCTTTTCGGCTGGATCCAAAATAGTGACGCGCGAAATCTTGGCTGGGCTGAGGGCCTTGGTTACATAAAGGACCGGGTCGTCGGAGAATTCGATGATGTCGATCTTTTCACCGCGCAGTTCGCGAATGATGGACTGGACGCGCATGCCCTTCATGCCGACACAAGCGCCGACGCTATCGACATCGCGGTCGCGGCTGAAGACGGCGATTTTAGTGCGTTCGCCCGCTTCGCGCGCGCAAGCTTTGATGGAGACGGTATTGTCGTAGATTTCGGGGACTTCCTGCTCAAACAGGCGCACGACGAGTTCGGGAGCGGCGCGGGAGACAACGACGCCGGAATTTTTTCCGCCGCGTTCGACGCCTTTGATGACGCAACGAACGCGATCGCCCACGCTGAAGCTTTCCACGCGCGACTGCTCTTTCTTGGTTAAGCGCGCTTCGGTCTTGCCCATGTCGACAATGTAATCCTGGCCTTCGATGCGCTTGACGATGCAATTCACTAGCTCGCCCTGGCGGCCTTGAAATTCCGAGAAGACGCTATCGCGCTCGGCTTCGCGTACTTTTTGCAGAATGACTTGCTTGGCGGTTTGAGCAGAGATGCGGCCCAGGACTTCCATGGGCTTTTGTTCGCGGACTTCGGCACCCAATTCAGCTTTTTCATCTAACTTGAGCGCGGCGGCCAGCGTGATCTGTTTGGCTGGATCTTCCACCGCTTCGACAACGCGTTTCAGGCTATAAATCTGCAAATTGCCGGTTTGTTCGTCGAGATCCGCAACAAGATCTTCCTGCGTGCGGAACTGTTTGCGGGCGGCCGCCAGCATGGCGTCTTTGACCGCGTCGAGCACGATTTGCGGATCGATGCCTTTCTCTTTGCTCAATATTTCGATGGACTGATAGATCGAAGCCACGTCAAAACCTCTTCATTCAATTACTCGATTTCTTCTTTATCTTATTGGTGCGAGTCAGGCGCCTTGAAAACTACCACTCAAATTTCAGATTCGCTTTTTGAACCGTTTCCAACGGGATGCGAACCAGATTGCCAGGCGCCACTTCCACTTCCAGCGCGCCGTTGGCAAACTGCGCCAGACGGCCTTCCAGCTGGCGCCGGCTTTCGCCGGGAGGCTGCACGGCCAGGCGGATTTTCTGCCCGACCACGCGCTCGAAATCGCGAGGCTTGGAGAGCCTGCGCTCGATACCCGGGGAACTGACTTCCAAAGTGTAGCGACTCTCAGGAATGGGGTCTTCCTCGTCGAGCAGTTTGCCCAAGCGTTCCGAGATCAGCTCGCAATCGCCATGGGTGACGCCGCCCGGTTTGTCGATATACACCCGCAAGAGGCGAGCGTTGCCTGCGCCCTTGAGCTGGATCTCGACAAGTTCGATATCTGTGCCTATGGCGGAGCGTTCACCTAGTTCGGTGACCCTTTCGAGCAATTCTTTGTTTTCGACAGCCGCCATAACAGTATTCGAGAAATAAAAAAGTGGGCGATTAGCCCACTTTTGTGCTCGACATTCCTCTCTTATTAAAGCACACTTCTGGGGATAAAGGGCTGTTGGGTGCCGACAAGGCGAAGAAAAAGCGTTTTTTGCGAAACGAAGCTAGGTGGAAGGTGGGTTCGAATTTGCAGATGACCGTTAGTTCTCGAAGAAGGCCGGGACATCGAATTCCGGACCCAACAGACTCTGGAAGCGATCATGGGCTTGAAAAATCTTCGCCTCGCCGTGGGCGCGATAAACGTGCAGGCGGTGGGTGTCGGGATAAAGTAGCCAGACTTCCAAAGCACCAGCGCTTAAGTATTCGTTGATCTTACGCTCCAAATCGGCGGCGGTGTTGCTGGGGGAAACAACCTCCACGGCCAACATGGGTGCCTGCGAGAGGTAACCGGTTTCGGGAATCGTTCCCAGGCTTTCGCGATCCGTCACGGCCACGTCGGCGCCTCGAACGGTGGCCGATTGGGGGTCTGTTTTCAGAATGAAGCCGGCATCCCCGCCGGTGATGATGTATTTTTTGCGATCGAGCGAAGCGCGAAGAATGCCCCCGACGTTCATCAAAATTACGCCGTGTCGAAACCCCGGAGGAGGCAATGTGATTAGTTCTCCTTCGCTCAACTCGTAGTGTGTGCCGTCCTCAGTTTCCGGCAAAGCCAGAAACTGATCCAGCGTGAGCGCTGTTTGGGTGGCCATAATCAATTACCAGTTTACAGACTTCGAAGCGTTTTCAAATAGTTTAGAGTTGATCAGAAGGGGTTGGTTTAACCTAAGTTCGGGAAGTACCTATCAAGAAATGAGCGGCTCGGCAGCGGACAGCGAATTCCGCAAGAAGAACGTTTTGGTGGCAGGCGCGGGCCGGGGGATCGGAAAGCGTGTCGCACTGGGGTTCGCGCGTCACGGCGCGCGGGTGGCACTAGTGGGGCGGAGCAAAGCGGAAATCGATCTGGCTCATATAGAAATCGAACAGGCAGGTGGTAATGCGGTGCGCGTGCGTGCCGACGTGACCGATCCCGAGCAATTGACCTTAGCGGTGAATCGCGCCTGCATCACATTTGGCGGTCCGATTGACGTGCTGGTTTGTGCGGCCGGGATTCCAGGGCCGTTACAGCCGTTCCTGCAAACGTCCGTCAAAGCCTGGATGGAAACCCTGCAAGTAAATTTGCTGGGTGTGACGCATTCGTGCCGCGCGGTGCTCCCGTCGATGATTGAAAAGCGCGCGGGGAAGATCATCGCGCTCACCTGCGACAGCGATTCGCTGCCAAAAGCGAACTTCTCGGCCTATACGACCTCCAAGACGGCAGTGGTGCGATTTGTGGAAGCGCTGGCGACCGAGGTGGCTGACCATAACGTGCAAATCAATTGCTTCGACCCCGGTCCCGCCTATACCAACCTGACGGATGAGATTATACGCGCCGAAAGCCAGCTCGAGGCGCCGGTTGTGGCAGCGGCGAAAGAGACGCGGCGAACCGGCGGAGTATCGGCGGAGCTTCAGTTGGCCATGATTTCGTTCCTGGCGTCGGAACAGAGCAACCATATAACTGGCAAACTGATTCACGTGACGGACGATTGGCAGAAGCTGAAAAACGCCACGCTGCGGCCGGATGCCTTAACGTTGCGGCGTCTTCCCGGAAAGTAGTACCTGGTGGGCTAGGGATTTAGCCCAATCGAAAATGCCGAGCGGCGAGTCGGTTTCAGGTTTTTCCTACACTCCTGCCAAAACAGACGCCAATCTAACACTGTAAACAGGGTTGACCGATAGATGTGCTGAGGTCGTACCCTGCCTATTTGCGCGTGCTGGGTCGGCTCGATGCGGTGCATCTGGTATTTAGCGAACCAGAAATGATTCGAAGTCCGGCAAAAACAAATTGGGGCGGTGTGGCGCGGTTTTTCCTCGTGGCGGCGATTTACTTCGTCAGTGACCGTGCGGGAACCTTGATGGTGAACCCGCACACGCACGTTTCGCCGGTTTGGCCGGCCAAACCGGCGAAACG
>PMSX01000258.1 GCA_003167495.1 Bryobacterales bacterium
GACCCGAATACGAAGCCCTCAATGCAGAAATTCGCGCCAAATGGTTCACCAAAGAGGAGGAATCAGAAGCCGCCGCCGCGTAAAGACCAAAGACAGAACCGGAAGCATCGACGAAAAGCGTTCGGCGTAAATTCCCACGCCCGTGCTACGTCCAAACTTTCTCCACCGGCACGCCTCTCCTGCAAAGCTCGCAAGAAGCAGCATCTTTGTAATACATGGCATCCAGCTTTGCCAAATAGAAGAGCGGAAGATTGCCAAAATCGGCAACCGTCGGGTTCGGTTGATACACGGCTACTGCCAAGCCCACCACTTGCGCGCCTCTCGATTCCAACAGCGCGCGGAGTTCCGTAAAACGCTTGCCGCTGCGCAGAACGTCATCAACAAGCAGAGCCTTTTCTCCTTTGTGAGGTTCAAGAAACTGCCGGAAGCGCATCGGCCCGGTCTCTGAATCCGATTCCGCCCAATACGTCTGCTGGACACGCAGCGCTTCGGCAACGCCGTAACCGATGGGCAGACCCGCCGTGTTGCTCGGACAAACAACCGAAAGTTCTTTGATCATGGCGCGTATTTCGGGATCGGCGCGCAGCCGCCGGCTCAGGCCCACGCTCAAAACCTTGGCGTGCTGGTAGTAGCGAAAGGCCAGCGCCACTTGCAAATATTCGTTCGCGTGCATGCCATTCGGATATTCAAAGTGCCCATCGCGCAAGGCGCCGGTTTCGCGCAGCAGAGCGATCACTTCTTCGTTTGTCGGGACCAGTTGCATGAGATGTCTTCATTAGTGCGCGCCGCGGCCGGCGAGCACTTGCGGTATCGTCTTTAGAATAATCGACCAGTCGAGTTGCAACGACCAGTTTTCAATATATGAGATATCCATCCGCATCCAAGCGTTGAAATCGATGCCGTCGCGGCCGGCGACGGCCCACAGGCACGTGAGGCCGGGGCGCATACGGAGACGGCGGCGCTGCCAGCGTTCATAATGATCCACTTCCTCGGGCAGCGGAGGCCGCGGGCCAACAATGGACATATCGCCTCGAAGAACATTGACGAATTGCGGAAACTCGTCGATGGAGAATTTGCGCAGCCAGCGGCCAACGGGAGTAATCCGCGGATCGCGCGCAATTTTAAAAGCGATTTCCCGTTCGTTCAAGTGCTCCAGTTGAGGACGCAGGTCGTGCGCGTTCTCAATCATGGAACGGAACTTGTAAAGGGTAAAACGGCGTCCATTCAAGCCGCAGCGCGCTTGCCGGAAAATGATGGGTCCGGATGACGTCGCTTTGATCAGCAAAGCCACCAGCAACAATAATGGCGAAAGCACGATGAGTACTATGGCGGAGAAGGCGATATCGAAGAAACGTTTGAGCACCAGACGGAGATCGTCAAGCGGCGCGGCGGAAAAGGTAAGCAGAGGCGCGCCGCCAACGCGATCAAGCGTGATGTCGCTGTTGATGTGCGGAAAGAAATCAATCGCCACGCGCGTGCGCACGCCCTCCTCATCGCACGCGAGAAACACTTCTTCTAAAGACGCGAGCCGGCTGCTGTCGACATCGAAGATGACTTCATCCACCACTCCTCCTTCGATCAGCTTGGGCAATGCCGTCACGCATTCGGTTTCCGTGAGGCGGTCCACGATTTCGAGGCGAAAGGGCGACCCTTGGCGCAGACGCTCTTCGAGCGCGGATGTTTTGCCATCGCCGCCTACCAGAACTAGATGATACGGTGTGCCAAAGCCACGTTGAAACGCACCAATAAACTTGGGCAGGAGCAGGCGCGCGATGAGCAGCAGGACAAGATTAAAGGAGAAAAACAGGAGCAGAAAGCTGCGGCTGATGTCTAGCCGCAGCAAATACTCAACCAGAATGACGACCACCGTGCCAATCAGCGCTTGGCGAAACGTTCCGGGCAGCAGCCGGCGCGTGCTGGCGGAATCAAGATAGTTGTAAACGCGTTGAAAGACACCCAACGCGACCCAAGTGACGACGCAAACGGCGATCAGTAGTAGGTGGATATTGGCTGCAAAGAAGAATGTTCGTTCGAACGGTAAGTGCAATCGCGTAGCATAAGCGGCTTCGAAGGCGCCGGCGGTGAGTAATCCGTCGGCCCCCGCGAACAGCAACTGAATCTTTCTGCGCTGATGAGCAAACACTGGTTTTGTTTACACTTCCCTACTATGGCGTGCGCAATGCAGAGTCCAAGTCGGCGTAGATATCTTGCACCGCCTCAATGCCAACCGCAACACGCACAAGGTTTTCACGGATGCCCATGCGCTCGCGCATTTTAGGCGCGATATCGCGGTGCGATGCCATCGCCGGATAAAGCAACAGCGTGTGGACATCGCCCAGAGACGTGCCGGGGACAACCATCTTGAGGCGGTTCATGAAACCCAGAACCTTCGCTTTGTCCGCGTTCTTGATTTCAAACGCGAGAACGGCACCGTAAAGATCGGGAGCGAACAGCTGCTTGATGGTGGCGGCGTCGGGGTGCCGCGGGTCGGCGCAGTAATAGACGCGTTCTACTGCTGGATGCGCAGCCAGGCATTCGGCCAGCTTACGAGCGTTTTGGCACTGACGCTCGTAGCGCAACGCGAGCGTCTTAATCCCGCGCATGGTCAGATAGCTTTCAAACGGCCCCAGCGTGCCGCCGGCAATCCGCGAAAGCATCCGGACATTTTCGTGATGGTCGGCATCGCTGACAATGATGCCGCCGAGCACGTCGCCATGACCGGCCAGATATTTCGTGGCGCTGTGGACAACCATGTTGGCGCCCAGATCGAGCGGGCGCATCAGCATCGGGCAAGCAAACGTGTTATCAACCACCACCGCTGCTCCCGCGGCCCGCGCTATGGCCGCAATCTTGGGAATATCGGCTACCCGCAAGATAGGATTTGAAACGCTTTCGAGAAACACACAGCCGGGCTTTTCAGCCGCGATGGCTTTTTCCACGGCATCGAGATCGCAAATGTCAACATACGTTACATTGACTTCGAACGGCGCTAAGATCTGATCAAGCAGCTTCACCGTCGCGCCGTAGATGGACGAGGAACTGACGATAGAATGCGGCCTATCCAGCAGCGCTGCTTGAAACGCAATGTGCAGGGCGGTCATTCCGCCGCACGTAGCGAGTGAGCCGTGGCCGTTTTCGAGAAGAGTCGTCAATTCCTCCAGCGCGCTATTAGTGGGGTTGTCATAACGCGAATAGCTGGGGCCTTCTTCTTCGTGGCCGAAAATGCGGTCTAGCTGTTCGGCGGTCTCGTAGAAATAAGTAGTCGCCAGGTGAATAGGAGTGGTAGAAGGAATAGCCTCCGTATGTTCGCGCTTGCGATCACCGGCATGTACAACTTGAGATTCAAATTTCATTTTCGTTTCCAACGGACACCGTCTTTGGTGTCTTCTAACAGAATGCCTTTCTCTAACAGCAGGTTGCGAATTTCATCAGAGCGCCTAAAGTCGCGCGACTTCTTGGCTTGATTACGCTCTGCAATTAGTGCTTCAATTTCGCCGTCGCTCGGCCCTTCTATCTTTACCGCACGGGGCGCGGACGGCTTGAGTACGTCGAAGATCGTATCGAAAACCTCTAACACCTTTGCGGCCTCCCAACGGTTGTCTTCCTGAAACTGGTTTTCGTCGAGCGCGGTGTTCATCGCGCGCACGTATTCGAAAATCGCGGCCAGCGCTTCCGCCGTGTTGAGATCGTCGTCAAGAGATTCTTCAAATTGCCGGACCGCGGCGGTCGAGCGGTCGGAAATGATCTGGTTCTTGCCGGCCGGAAGTTTGGCGGACGTGACACGGGCTTCGAAATCGCGCAGGCGTTCAATGCTTTTTGCGGCGGCCTTGAGTCCCTCGAACGTAAAATTGAGCTTTTTGCGATGTGGCACTGAGGCCAGCAGATAACGGATCACCTCCGGCTCGTTTCCCATTTCCAGCAAATCGCGCAGTGTATAAAAGTTGCCGAGCGATTTCGACATCTTTTGCGACTCAATGAGCAGATGCTCGGAATGGAGCCAGAAGCGTGAAAAGGGCTTACCCGTAATGGCTTCGGATTGAGCGATTTCGTTTTCGTGGTGCGGAAAGACAAGGTCGATCCCGCCGGCGTGAATATCAAGCGTTTCACCAAGGAAGCTCATCGCCATCGCGGAGCATTCGATGTGCCAGCCAGGGCGTCCGTCACCGAACGGCGCGGGCCAATACGGTTCGTCGCCTTTGCGGCCTTTCCAGAGCACGAAGTCGCGGGCATCCGCTTTGTCGTATTCGTCTTGATCGACGCGCGCAGCGGAGCGCAAGCCTGTGAAATCGTTGTGTGAGAGCTTGCCGTAGTCGGGAAAATTCGAGATGCGGTAATACGTCGAGCCTTCGTTCGTGTAAGTGTAGCCCTTAGCCGTGAGCGTTTGAATGGCCTCTATCATCTCCGGAATGTGCTTGGTGGCCGGCGTTACGTGTTCCGGTTGCTCCAGACGCAATGCGGCAGCGTCTTCAAAAAAGGCCTTGGTGTAGCCGCGAGTGTAATCCTCAATCGATTTCTGTTCTTTGGCTGCGTTGACAATGATCTTGTCTTCCACGTCTGTTACGTTCATCACGTGATCGAGCGCGTAACCGCGGTAGCGCAGCCAGCGGCGCAAGATGTCCTGAAAAGTAAACGTACGGAAATTGCCAATGTGGACGAAGTTGTAGACCGTCGGCCCGCACGTATACATACGCACCGTATTGTCTTTCAACGGCTGAAACAGTTCCAGCTCTTGCGTTAAGGTGTTGAAAAAGCGAAGAGGCATTTCGAAGAGGAAGTCAGACTCAATCGTAACAAGCGATAAGCTGAGGTCATGGTAGTCACCGGACGCCAGAAATCGATAGCGTTCTTTATCGCCATGGGCGCGGGGATGATCACGGTCATCCTGCTGCTGTATATAGGTTGGGTCCTGCTCAAATGGCGGACTGGAATCTTTCTGTTTTTGGGGATTTTGTTGCTGGCCGTCATTATTGGCGGAGTCGTGGTGAATACTATCTTTCTGGTTCGGGAAATCCGGCGGAATGAGCAGCACGATGCGTTCATAAACGCTGTGACGCATGAATTGAAGACGCCCGTGGCCTCGATACGGCTTTATTTAGAAACGCTGCTCACGCG
Source organism: Bryobacterales bacterium (assembly GCA_003167495.1). Classification (GTDB taxonomy): domain Bacteria; phylum Acidobacteriota; class Terriglobia; order Bryobacterales; family Bryobacteraceae; genus Bog-105. The sequence goes on from PMSX01000258.1 coordinate 5,113, forward strand.
ATCGGTGGACGACAAAAAGCGCGAAGAGTTCTATCGGATCATGCTGGACGACAGCGGGCGGCTGCTGAACACGATTGAGCAGGTGTTGCGCACCGGAAGACTAGGGGCTGCGCACCCGATTCTGAGTGTGGCGGCAATTGATTTGAACGTCCTGTTGCAGAGCTGCGTCGAGCGGGCCAGAACTTTGCATAGTTTGCCGCCGGCTGCGCTGTTATTCGAGCCGCATGGCAATTTTACGATTCTAGGAGACTTGGACGAAGTGCAATCGGCGGTTGCAAATCTGATTGATAACGCCGTGAAGTATTCGGGATCTAATGTGAAGGTATTGGTGGAGACGGCGAACGTCGACGGCAAGGCAGTGGCGATCAAGGTAAGGGACCAAGGCGCGGGTATTGCCAAAAATGAACTTACAAGGATTTTTCGGCGTTTTTATAGAGTGCCAGGTCCACTCGCGGCGCGGCTGAAGGGGACGGGGCTTGGGCTTTTTATCGTCCGCTCCGTGGCGAAACGCCATGGCGGGCGCGTCTGGGCGGAGAGCGCGGGACCGGGGCAAGGCAGCACTTTTGTTTTCCAATTGCCGGTATCGAATTCAAAATGAATCGCGTTTTGGTGGTAGAAGACGAATCGCATTTGGCCGAGGGATTGCGGTTCAATCTTGAGGCCGAAGGGTATGAAGTGGAGACTGTGGACACCGGCGAAGCGGCGCTGGAAAAGCTTCATGAAGGCATGGCGTTCGATGTCTTAATTCTGGACGTGATGCTGCCCGGCAGGGACGGTTTCGGCGTGATGACGGAAATGCGCCAGACCGGCTTGCTTGTGCCCACCTTGATGCTGACGGCGCGAGGCCATTCAGACGATGTTCTGCGCGGGTTTGAGGCTGGCGCAGACGACTATCTAACCAAGCCTTTCGACCTGGCGATTCTAATTGCACGCATTCGCGGATTGTTGCGCCGACGCAACTGGCTGCAGCCGCCAGCCGCGCCAGCGGCTTCTGCCCGCAAGCCCGAAGATGTCTTCACCTTCGGCGTCGACAGCGATAAGTGGGTGAACTTCGATTCATTGGAACTTTGGGTACGAAACCAGGTGTTCCGCTTGACGCTGATGGAAGCGAACCTGCTGCGCTTCATGATTGAACATGAAGGCAAACCGGTATCGCGAAAAAGCATGTTGCAGAAGGTTTGGAGCCTGCAGGAAGATACCGACACCCGGCCGATTGATAATTTTATTGTGCGCTTGCGGCGCTATTTAGAAGACGATCCGAAGACGCCAAAGCATTTGTTGACTGTTCGCGGGGTTGGCTATCAATTCGTCGCCGTGCCTGCCTGACGCACACCATAAAAAAAGAGAAGTTTCAAAATTATTTTCCGGAAAGTGAAACGGAATGAGAATTTTGATCACTACGGCCTGGGAGATCTTTTGCTGAATCTCCTCACGCTCGACCCTAATGGCCACCACAGGTACCATATCCGACGTCCGAGGACAGCGCTCCCTTTCGTGTGATACTACACAAAAGGCTGCACCTGGATCCGTGGAGCGTTTCACATTCAACGACGAGTATCTTGCGCGGTTGCGAAGAAGGGATCCGGCGGCCTGGCAGCACTTTGACGATTTCTTCCGCCCCAGAGTCCGCGCCAAATTTCGCGCGAAGTTTCCTTGGGACATGGTGGAAGATCTGACGGGCGCGACGATGTTGGCGGCTATAGAAAGCATTAGCCGAGGCGAGCCGCGGGACGCCGCCCGTCTTGCGGGATATGTCTTTTCGATCTGCCACAACAAGACGTTGGAGGCGTGGAGACTACTCAACAAAGAAAACTTGATTGATTTCGATTTTGATCGCTTGACGGGAAAGGGCAGAACGCCTCTACAAGAATGGATTAACAATGAAGAGGTGAAAAAGATACGAAGGGTGCTGACCCGGCTCAGCAGTCGAGATCACGATATTTTGATCTGTGTCCTCTATGATGGTCAAAATCGCGACGATGTCTGCAAAAAGTACGGCGTGGAGCGTGACCATCTTAAGATGATTCTTTTTCATGCGCGCCAAAGATTTCAGAGAGAGTGGGGGCGGGACTAGCGCCGCTCCTTTTTTTGTTTTGATCGACAATTTTATGAACGAAAATAAACAACCAATGGCCCACGAAGAGGCCGAAAGGACGAATGCTGTCGAAAGTTATCTCTTGAACGAATTGACGGGAGAGCAGCGTGCGCGTTTTGAAGAACACTATTTCGAATGCACAACCTGTGCTGATGCGGTCATGGCCGGGCAGGTCTTTATTCAGGGCATTCGGCCGCCCGATCCTTGGTGGAAGAGTTTCGCAGCGCGGCTGAGAGATCCGGTATCCGTTCCGTTCTGGCGGCTATGGGCGATGGGAGGATTTGCGGCTGCTTCGCTGGTTTTCCTGGTAATGCAGAATCCTAGCGCTTCGTTTGTGCCCAACACAACAATTCTGGCCAGAGGTCTTGAAAAGAGTCAAAGCAACGACAATATATACACGCTGACAACGCCGTCCGCCACGGTGGAAGTGGTTCCTGACGATACAGAGGCTTTTCCTTTCTATCGCATAACAATCGCCCGCGATAACCACGATATCGTCTGGCGGGTTCTCCCAGCGCCCACGAAAGGAGCCGGCCGGCGGCTCTCTCTGCAAATTGCGTCGAAGGCCTTGGGCAGCGGCGATTTCACGGTTACTCTGGCGGGGCTGGAACGAGCAGATGCCGCCAACTCCCAACAACTGGCAACGACCTACCATTTTTCGATCGCCAAAGCGAATTAATCCCTTTTGCCTAAAACAAATCTTCTATCGCACGTGCGCGGCGACGAAACGCTAAGACATTGCAATGCACTAAGAAGGCGACGGAGGTTGATTAGCCGATGAACAACAGGATTTGAATTACTAAGCGGCTGAATATATTCTCAAAAACGTGAAACGGAATCGGATGATTCGGCACTAAGGGCGCTAGAGAACCCACTTGCTCCATTGGCGGTTCAAAGGTCGCAAATGGTATGGCTGCAAACATCATCAAGTTCCCCCCGGATGGCCCGTTCGATGAGGATTATCTAGCGCGATTGCGTGCTGGAGACCACGAAACCGGCAAGCACTTTAACGTGTATTTCCGGCGATTACTTCGCATCAAGCTGTGTGGAGCATTCAGTTCGGATGAGATTAGTGAGCTGATTGACGAAGTAATGTTCGTCGCCATCACGAATATTATGCGAGGGCAGCTGCGGGATGCCGCGTGCCTGTGTTCTTATGTCCGCGGCGTGTGCGGAAACCTTATAAACAAAACAATTAAGGCCAAATTGCGCGGCAGCCGGGAGGATATCGATTTCGATCACCTTGCAGCCCGTGAGGAGACGGCCGAACAAACGCTACTGAGACGGGAAAATGAAAAAGACGTGCAAGCGGTTCTTCGCACCATGAGCGAGCGTGATCGTAATGTTTTGGTGGATCTTTTCTATGAAGGGCTCGCGCGCGACGAAGTTTGCGCGAGGCATGCCCCTTTGACCCGCGTCCAACTGCGCATGATTTTGTTCCACGCCCGGCAACGGTTTCAGAAAAGGTGGAAAGAAAAAAATGAAAATCAAGAAGGTCAAGAAGGTTAAAAGAAATGAACTTGATGAGAAATATCGCCCTACTCCAGAGGGCCGCATGAAGGGTGCAATCGTTTCCGTAGGGCATCAAGAAGAGTCCTCTAGCGCCCGGGGGTTGGTCCGGAAAGACCACGAAGAGGCCGTCCGGGATTTTTCAATTGAGTTTTATCTACTGGATGAAATGTCTGAGGAGGAGCGAATTTATTTCGAACAGCATTGCCTGGAATGCATCACCTGCGCCAAGGCGGTAGAATCCGGGCGGATCTTTATATCGAATATCACTCCGCCGCCCGCCCCGGCGCGTTGGCGCGGAAGGATCTTAAACTTGATTCCCAGCGGACCTTGGCTTAGGCCCGCGGCTGTGATGGCCGCGCTGTGGTTGCCTGTATTTGGCTGGCAGCAGTTTATGATCGCGGATTTGACGGGCGCGCACGCGAATACGGTTATTCTCGCGCGGGGTCTCGAAAAAGGCCCGGTGGAAAACGCTTACCCGATCAGAACGTCGTCTGCAACAATTGAGTTCAGCATTCCGCCGGGTTCCGAGTTCTCGTTCTATCGAGTGAAGATTACCGGTGGTCAAAGCAAGAGTTTTTCGCAAATTGTGCCCGCGCCCGCGAAAGACTCCGACCGGCGGCTCTCTGTGCAAGTATTGCGCAAAAAGCTGGGCGGCGGGCATTTTTCCGTTCTTGTCGAAGGTCTTGATGGTGAAGATTCGAGGGATGGCCACAAGTTGGATGAAGTTTATGAATTTGATTTGAAATGAGGAGACAAATGGCAGCAACGAAAAAGGCAACTGAAGCAGAAGAAAAACAACCTTCGGCGGAAGAGTCGAAGCCAAGAACGAATGGGGCAAAGGAAACCAGGGAAACGGCAAAACCCGCAAGGGACAAGGGTAGGAAGCACACAAAGCGTACGAAGCCGACTATACACGCCGACCATACTCCACCGCCCGCCGGAACCCCGTAAACAAGCGCGAATAGTGGGTACAATGTTCGGTACCCGTGTCGATCCAGGTTTCGAGTTTACGGAAGCGGCGTTACCTCTCTTTATTTGGCGCTCTGCTTGTCGTTGTCGCGATTGAGTGGGGAATCCGCACCTGGAAGACAGCCGACGATCCAACGGCTGTTTACCGATCAATCTCGGAGCAGCGCCATAGTCACCCCGCGGAAGCTCTGACGAAGGCGAAAGGCGCTGAAGCTGGCGCCAAGACGAAACCGTCTTGGAGAGTATGGGAACAGCGGTTTCGTCTTCTGTATGCCGACATTCTGATTGAGCAGAATAGCCCTTTGAGTGGAAAGGCTCTTTCCGATGTCGTGACGCTCTTAACTTTTCAGCCAGAAAATCGCGAAAACGCAACACGCCTCTTGGCGGCCCGGGCTTACTTGGAACTTAAACGGTCTGGCGGCGACTACAAAATCGCTAAAAAAATTAATGAAGAGGCTTTAGAGAGGAACAGGGCCAACCCTATCAATGATCCTTGTTGGAGCGCGGAAGTTTTGCTTCATTATGCGCAAACCCTCATCTATCTTAATGATGATGGCACTCGCGACCCACTCTTAAATGCTGAGTTGGAAGCCGAGAGTTGTTCCGACCCATACTGGAGAACGTTAGTGCCCTTCACGACGGGCAACTTTCACCTCAACTCCTCTCGTTATAAAGAAGCGCAAGTCTCGTTCGAGAAGGCCTTGAGTTACGCCCAGTCCTACAAATTTCCCAGCCTCGTCTCGTTGACCAGTACTAATCTCGCGCTCGCTTATACCGACATGGGCGATTTTGACAAAGCCCTGGGCGTGCTAGGGCGCGCTAAAGGCTCAAGCGAAAGCGACAAGGCGCGCATTCTTTCAATCAGCGCCTTTGTTCATAATCTGCGGGGCGAGAACGACGCCGCTCTGAGAGACTATCTACGGGCAGTCGAGATCCTGCAGCTATCGAAGCCTGAAGATTACTACGCCTACTTAGAGGAGTTAGCGGCAGTCTTGATTGAGATGAACAGACTCGACGAGGCAGAACGTTACAGCCAGGAAGTGATCCAGCATGCGGATCCCAATGGTCACTTGCCGTGGATAGTGAAAACAGCGAAGTTCAATGCGGCCAGCATTGCACGCTTACGAGGAAACCTCAAGGTTGCGCATGATCAACTGATGAAGCTGAGGCCGTCTCTCAAACAGGAGACAGACGCGGAGGTTATTTGGCGGCTGCACGGCGAATTGGCTCAGACGTTTGCCGCCATGGGGCGGAATAAAGAGGCCGACGGTGAATTCTCGAAGGCAGTGGAGACCGCCTCCAAAGCCCGCCAACAACTCGATTCAGATCAAGATCGAATGACGTTTTCTATCTACGTGGAAAGGCTGGTGTCTCGTTACATCGATTTCGTGATCGACCGGGGCGCTGAGCCACCGGCATCGTTAAAGTTGGCCGAAACCTTTCGCGCACAGCGGCTCGCTGAAAAACTAAATGCCACAAACACGCCGGCGCCAGAGAGATTTCAGACCATCGCGCGCTCCCGGCAAGCCCTTATCCTCTCTTACTGGGTTACCCATCATCGTTCTTATCTATGGGCAACCACTGCGCGGGGAACTAAGGTGTTCCTTTTGAACGGCCTGGAAAACCTTGTTCGAGATATCGAGAACCATAACCTCCAAATCTATGGCGAAGGAGATTTGCTACAAACTCCAAAACTGGCAACCGAGCTCTATGAAAAGCTAGTCGCTCCGGCAGAATCGCTGATCCAACCAGGATCGAATGTCATCATCGTTCCAAGCGGTCCTCTGGCGGCTTTAAATTTCGAAACGCTGATACCGCCGGCAAGGCCGGCACAATACTGGCTCAACAACGTGTCGGTGACGGTAGCGCCATCACTCTCAGTCTTGGGAGATGAGACTAATCTAAAGGGTCGTCCGCGGCGGTTTTTGCTTGTCGGCGATACTATACCAAAAGGCCAAAAGCCACTTCCCGGATCTGTCAGTGAGCTGAAAGATCTTGCGAGACTCTTTCCTTCTGCGAATACAGTGCAACTGACTGGAACAAACGCAACGCCTGAACACTTTTTGCAAAGTCACCCGGGAAACTCTTCGCTTCTGCATATTTCGTCACATGCGTCCGCCAACAAAGAGAGTCCGCTCGATTCATATATCATGCTCACTCCGGACGCGACTCACTCCGACGGTTACCTCTATGCTCACGACTTGATGAAGCTCCGTCTGAGCGAAGAGCTGGTCACTCTTTCAGCGTGCGAAGGAGCAGGTGGGAAGACTTTGCCCGGAGAAGGTCAGGTAGGGTTGACTTGGGCGATCTTAAGCGCGGGCGCGCACAAAGTTTTAGCTAGTTCGTTTAAGGTGTCCGACCATGCCACTGCCAGTTTTATGAGGGATTTCTACACCAGGTTAGCGGCTGGGAACAATCCAGCAAAAGCCCTACATGACACCAAAGTGGCGCTTGCGAGCCAATCGGCCGTTCCTTACTTCTGGGCAGCATTCCAACTCTACACGCGCTAGGTGCCATCGAAAGTAGCGTGAAGAGGTGGTGGCCAGGGACGGAATCGAACCGCCGACGCCAGCCTTTTCAGGGCTGCGCTCTACCGACTGAGCTACCTGGCCAGAATGAGTCGAAAACTAGAGTTTAGCAAACCCGAAATCGAAAGCCGAATCGGAAATCGTGGCCCGAATACTGGTATACTCCCCTAGTCGGGACTTATATGTTCGGAGAAAAACGGCTAGGTGACATCATTGACGATTTTTGTGTCAAGTGTCGCCGGCTCACTAATCATGCGATCGTCTCGCTGGTGGGAAACGAGGCGGCGAAAGTGCGTTGCCGCACGTGCTATCACGATCACGACTATCGGCACGAGCAGGCTCCGCCATCGAAGAAGGAGCTGAAAAAGCTCGAAGAAGAGGCGAAGGCTGCCCACGCCCAAGCCTTAGCCGAGCAGAATGGCAATGCCCCAGCGGCCGAATCGACTCCTGAAATCGGCGTCACTGCAAAAAAGAAGTAGTGGCCGATTCATCTGAAAGCTTGAAACTGGCGGTTGCGCTGATCGCCCGGTTACGCAATCGCGCACACAAAGCCTATCTTGTGGGCGGCTGCGTGCGCGACCGTTTGCTAGGTATCGAGCCCAAAGACTTCGACATAGCTACCGACGCCTCTCCGACTCAAATCGCGGCGTACTTCCCGGGCGCGCAGTTGGTGGGCGCGCATTTTGGCGTTGTTCTGTTGCAAGAGCGCGAGGCGCGGGTGGAGGTAGCAACGTTCCGGAGCGAAGGCGCGTACACCGATGCGCGCCGACCCGACGAAGTGCGGTTTGAGAGAGAACCTTTTTTAGACGCCCGACGGCGCGATTTCACGATCAACGGACTGATGGAAGATCCCATATCGGGCGAAATCCTCGATTATGTGGGCGGACGTGCTGACTTGGCGGGTAAAACGATTCGCGCAATTGGCGATGCCGAGAGCCGCTTCAGCGAAGACCATTTGCGGATGCTGAGAGCGGTGCGATTTGCGGCCCGACTCAATTTCCAAATCGAGAGCCGAACTGGCGGAGCCATCTCGCGGCAAGCCGGGCTTGTCACGTCCGTTTCGGCGGAGCGAGTGCGCGACGAGCTGGTGAGGATTGTCAGCGAGGGGGGCGCGCGGCGCGGTCTGGAGTTGCTGGATGAGTTGGGTTTGCTGCCGCACCTCTTGCCCGAGGTGAAGGCGTTTCAAGGCGTAGAACAGCCGCCAGAGTTTCATCCTGAAGGCGACGTTTGGACGCACGTGATGCTCATGCTAGAGGAAATGGGGCCTGCCACGGGGTCGCTGGCGTTTGGAGTTTTGTTGCATGATGTGGGAAAGCCGCGCACGTTCCGGCGGGCTGAGAGGATTCGGTTTGACGGTCACGCCGAAGTAGGAGCGGCCATAGCTCGCGAGTTACTGGAGCGGCTGCGATTCTCAAACGGTGAGGTGGAGCGGGTAACGGCACTGGTAGTGAATCACATGAAGTTCAAGGATGTGCAAAAAATGCGCGCGAGCACGCTCAAACGTTTTCTGCGCATGGAGCATTTCGAAGAGCACCTTGCCCTGCATCGATTGGATTGCCTGGCCAGCAACGGACGAACTGAATCGTATGACTTTGTGTGCCAGAAACTGGCCGCGTTGAGCGTGGAAGCGCTTCACCCGCGGCGGTTGATTTCGGGAAATGACTTAATAGCCGCTGGCTATTCGCCCGGGCCCTCTTTTAGCCAAGCATTGGAAGCGGTGGAGACGGCTCAATTGGAAGGCGAAATTCATACGCGCGATGAAGCGATGGAGATTGCGAAACGCGCACTTGAACCGTGATGTTACTCTAAGGGAAGTTGTCTGAATCGAGGCAAAAGGGGCCGGTAGCTCAGTTGGTAGAGCATCGCACTTTTAATGCGGTGGTCGCGGGTTCGAGTCCCGCCCGGCTCACCATGATTTGAAAAGACTTTACTGTTTTCGTTCATAATCCCTGTGCCCGATGATTGTGCCCAAAGCGGCGTCTTTCTCGCGCATATGCGCCTCCATACGCTCGCTCAGTTGCTTTAGGCGACGTTCGGAAACGATGTGATATCTGTCGAAGACCGCTCGGGTTAAATGCCCGCTGATTTCCATAGCTTCTTTTTCGCTGAAGCCCGCCTCGATCATATTCGTCAAAGCTGTGCGGCGAAGGTCGTGAAACAAAGCGTCATCTGCTCCTGCTAGCGAGCAAGCCGTGGCCCAACTCTTTTCCCAGTCTTCAACCCGCGCGCCGTCCTTCTGCACCAAGAATGGACAGCCCGGATCAGCCAACGAAATTGCCATAGACAGTTCCGCCGCCATGTCGCCGTAAATCGGCAGGTAACGCGGCTTTCCGTTCTTGGTTGTGCGGCCTGGCAAGTCGATGCGACTTCTCTTTAGATCGATTTTGTCTAGGCGGATCTTTCCGATTTCACCTTTCCGCGAGCCCGTGTGATAAGAAATCACGAACGCGATCCTGGCATAAGAGGGGAGCGAATCGCGAATAGCGCGATACGTCTCGTGCTCGATAATGCCCTCACGCGCGTTGTCCACGCGCAGCATCCGAATGTAGGGCACCCGTTCCACTAGAGGCGGCTCGTTTTGTAAACCCAACCTGAATGCGCGGCGAAGATACGATAATTCCTTATTAACCGTTGCGGGCTGAGCAACGGCAACGCGGTCTGTGGTGTATTTCCTGATGGATGCACTGGTTACATCGCCTGCTCTGCTGTTGCCGAAGTACGGCCGCAAATGCTTGTTGATTCGCATCTCGATGTCGTAAGTCGTTGCACGGTTTAGAAGGCGATAGTCTTCCAGAATCAGATCGAATAGCTGGTTTACTACGACGCGTTCCGTCTTTTCGGAATACTCAGCACCGCGGTATGCCTTCGCCATTCGTTGACGAAGAAGCCTCTCAGCCTCTTTTTTGTCAGTGGTTTCCGCAGATTCGCGCACCGGCTGCTTTCGGCCAGGCACATAGTACTTAAGCCAAAAGATTTGGCCGCGTGCGTAAACGCTGCCCGCAGCAATTTTTCTTCTCATGCAGCCTCATCCTTGTGATTAACGATCCATGAGTCGAGATCTTGGAGATCCAACATAACACGCTTCCCATGACGAACGCCCGCAAGCTTGTGGTTCGAAATCATGTTGTAAACTTCGCGTTCGGATAAGCAGAGATATGTGGCGGTTTCTTCGACTGACAGAAGACGACGTGGAGAAATGTCGGTCGCAACATTGAGCACGCCTCTAACGGCAGCCTCGCAAGCGGCCCTGATCATGATCGATAAAGGGTCGATGGCGCTCGCGGATTCGATCTTGGTGCCGTTTCTGGTTGGCGTCATGTGGGCTGCTTCTCGGGAGAGTGAAGGCACGTTAGCTGGCCTTGTTGCTCTCCATCCACTTTTCCAGCCACTCGCGGCGGACGATTCGCTTCCGGCCCAAAGGCAGATGGGTCATGCGCGGCAGACCCAGGAGTTTACCATCCAGGGCGTGCTTTACGTGGGCCTTAGAGCAGCGCAGCAAAGCCGCAATTTCAGCGATCGTTAGAATTTCCTTGGGTGCGTCTGTCATGGCTCGAAAATAGCCTCTATCTATATAGAGGCATTTTCGGAGACGAAACCCGAGTAGAAATGTGAAATAAATTTGTGGATGTCAAAACTTTGCTGAAAACGCTGATACTTCCGTTATTGGCAATTAACGGGTTGAGCCCCGGCGAAATCATTCCTGATGGTAGAGGCTATTCTAATCGGTCAACGGCCAGCCAGACCTCTGTCCGAGTGGCGCGTCATTCGCTCGCAATCGAGCAAGGGAAACTTGGCCCTTCTATGAAGCTTTGTTGGCTTCCGCGATGAACTTCAGAAACCTTTCAGCACGCGGTAGCAGCATGAATCCTGAGCCGGTAGGATATGACGCTCCTCCGCGCGCCAACGCGTGCTTCTGCGGCTCAGCCAATAATCCAAAACTCTGAAGTTTGCTACAGATGCCCAGCACCTCCTCACCCGAAAGGTTGTCGATCCTGGGCAATTGCAATGAGAATACTGACGTCCCTTGATTCCTCAGAAAATGTTCAAGGGTTTGTCGGCATCCCTCCAGCACTCGAACTTCAATGTCCGACAATTCTGTAGCAATTCGCATTAATTCCTCTGTCTCGTCAGCTGGCGGCGTGGGCTCGATTCGTAGCGACGCGGAAAGAACGTCGGCGATCCGTTTTATTCTTCCCTTCGCCCTTGTTTCGCGCGCCTTCTTGTCCGCATCCATAAGAAGCCCCACGAAGTCCGTTTCCAGATAGTTCTCTAATTGCGCGGACAGATTGTCCATTCGACCTTTGAACCATTTCAGGTCTTCCACAATGCACGAGTAAAGATACTTTGATCTTTGCTCTTCCCCATTCTGATGAAATTTCTCGAACAAGCCCGTTGGATCAATGGATTCCCCAGAAAGCAATGCCTTCATGGCTTGAAGCGCGATCGAAGGCAAAGCTTTAGCCAGCTCTGGAGCATTGCCTAAATCCTCCATCTCAAGTTGCTTCAGACCGCGTTCGGATGCAAGATCGTCTATCGCCACAGCGACGATCCTAGCAGAAGAAACGGAGCCCCGTCGCTTAACGGCAGCGCCCGACTGGGAAGTAGCTTTGGCGTCGGCTCGGCGGTGGATAAGAACCGATGATGGTGTGGGCGAAAGGTGGCAGCCGAGAAACGGCTTTTCGCCCGCAGATCAATCTTTGGGCGAATGGTCACTCGGAGAAAGCTCGAATGCCGCGATTTTGAAGCTTCCCCCAACGGGACTAGTGGAAGATGTCGGAATTCGAATCAGCGGTACGCACGTCTCAGGAGATTTGGCGGGCCGAAAGGATCGCAGGACCTAGCTTACTTACCGGACCGCCAGCCATGGAATCTAGCTGATCTAAAAGACAGACTCGATATGGCTTCAGTGGTCCTCTTGCTATCTTACGGAATGTACTACTCTCGCACATCATTAGACTAATCCCAAGAGTTGGTAGCTAAGGCGAGAAGTCAATGTTGAGAGCTCCGTTCCTTACCGATCTTGACGAGCGAGCCGCGATCAAAGGCTCGCGCGATCCGCTGGGTATTCAACCTATTTGGACACGCATGGGTCGCCACGTCGTTGGCAATCTGACGACCGTCAGCACTTCGGTTCGTGATTTCACAACAACCATCCTAGGGTACTATTTTGCGGAGCGCGTGGCCAACGACGAACACGAAGACAACGACGTCGCAGTATTCCTTCGTTGGGAACAAATGGCCGCATACGCCCGCGGCGGTGTCAATAACGACTGGAAGTTCCGCGGCACTGAGCGTGCGAAGAGGAACTTTAACGAGAACGCAAAAATAAGGCTCGGAACGGATTCGGCCGCGCTGATCCTCAGTGACCAGAAGACCTATGGTCTGTGGGGTCTCTATTCCGTACCGTCGAGGTCATCTGGCCTACTGGCGGGCGACCCAGCCCGCGTCACTCTGCCGGTCCGGAAGTTCATTGAAGACGAGTATTTGTCCACCCTGTCAGGCAGGGGGCGTGACGTTTCCGAAATCGTGGGCCTGCTGGCCGGGAAGAGCCCAGAGGTGCGTCCCCTTGATCGCGACCGAGCATTATTCCAGACTGTTGGCCGAGTACTGCGGCGAAAATTGTCATCGCGCGAACAGGAGTTCTACCGGGAACACCTTGTCGAAGGGGGACCGGAGGACCGAACACAGGGAGGGCAACGCCAGCTCGTCGAGGCTCTGAAGACAACGTTTGACGTCGAGCATTGGTCGCTTGAACCGGCGGCCATTAGGCATGTCGCGAAGCAGTGCCGCGCGCAGGGAGGCCGCGGCGTGGACGTCGCCGATTTTCTGGAGCGCATACGCGTCGTGGAGCTATTGGTTGCGCCGGCGGCGCGCCTCTTCATGCTGTTGCTCGGCTGTGACGGCCAGTTGCCGCGCGACGTTTCAGCGGCGGTGAGAAAACAGTGGGGATCGAAGGTGCCTGCGATCAATCCCGATGCGATTGAGGGCATTCGCGCTGAATTCGCCAACGCGCAGGACGAGCAAAGATCGAGCGACCGATGGGTGCAGCTCGCGCTCGCGCTAGCCTCTGGCGACTATGACTCCGCCATGTTGATCCTGATCGAGCAAAACCGTGCTGTGATGGCATCGAGGGGCGGCGGTGCGCCATGGGTCGAAATCCGCGACGGCAAGTTACACGTGAGATTCCTCGATGAGACCGTCGGCCAATTGCCGGCTCGATCCGAGCTGCCATCCTTGTGGATCAACTCTTACTTTCTCGACTCTCTCCGGACCGTGGCCATGCAGGTGGAGGGGCGCAGTGACTGAAAAGCCTCCAACCGCCGTACTCTCCGACGAGCTCAAGTCCGCCACTGCTGGCCGCCGGCTCGTCGCCGCGGTCTTCTTGACTTTCCGCTTTGAACCCGAGTTTTTCGAGCAGCAGGTGCTGCCGCTATTCTTCGACGTTCCGCTGAACCACGCGGAAGCCATCAAACGCGTGCAGATGGAAGACCTGCTCAGGGACGTCCAGCACGGCGTCGCTGTCTACTACGACCAGAACGGTCTGGCGCCGGATGCTAAGGCGGCCCGCCTAGACGTGCGCCGAATCGCCGTTCGCCATTCCACTGGCATCTTCCATCCTAAGAATATCTTCGCACTCGTGGAGACTATTGAGCCAGATAAGGATGGTCACCATGCCCAGACGCTCCTCATCGCCAGCATGTCCGCGAACCTAACTCGCGCTGGCTGGTGGGAGAACGTTGAGGTTTGTCATATCGAGCAGGTCGAAGAGGGCGAACTCACGCGGTTGAGAGACGACGTATTGGCGCTTTTGGAAGGCCTGGAGCGGCGGGTGTTTGAGAAAGCAGCCGACCGCCACGCTGCGTTAAAGGCTATCAAGGCATTTCTCAGATCGACTGCACCGCGCCAGTTGCGCTCGTCCGGTGGCTGGTTAGAGCCGCACTTCTTTGACGGCAGCACGGCGATTGTGGAGTTTCTTCGTGAGGCCGCTGGTCGGGATCTCCGGGATCTTAACCTTGAGATCATTTCGCCGTACTTCGACGCCGGACCGAAGTCGGCCCCGTTGTCGGATCTGATCGAGGAATTCTCGCCGAGAGAGGTTCGAGTTTTTCTACCAAAGACCGAAAGCGGTGATGCCCTATGTTCGAAGGAGATCTTCGAATGGGTGAAGTCACAGCCGGGCGTGAGCTGGGCTCGCTTCCCGAAGGAGCTGACCCGCGGCGGCAAAGGCGAGAACGCCAAAGGACGAGTGGTCCACGCCAAGGTCTACCGGTTCTTTTCGGCGCAGCCGAAGCGAGAGTTCCTATTTGTCGGCTCCGTGAACCTCACAGTTCCGGCCCACCGTCGTGGCGGCAATCTTGAGACCGGGTTTTTGGTTGAAATCCGGGCGTCGCGCCGGCCGGACTGGTGGATGGAGCGCGACGGGAGCAAGCCTACGATCCACACTCCGCGGGGAGAGGATGAGGGCGCCGCCAGCAATTCAGGATCACGGCTGTCCCTCAGATACTGGTGGGATTCGAAACAAGCGCAAGCATATTGGGATGATCCCGTAACGGCTCCCATCTTATCCGTTTCGTGGAGCGGTGGCACTCTCTTTGAAATCGCCCGGATCGAGAGCCGCCAGTGGATCGACCTCCAGGCAATCGAGGGTGCGGCTTTGGAGCAAGTGCTCCGGTCGACATCGATTCTCCTAGTAACGGGCGACCGCCGCGAGGCCGTTCCGATCCTAGTTCAGGAAGAAGGAATGAAGAGTAAGCCCTCGGTCCTCTTCGATTTGTCGCCGGCCGAGATCTTACGCTACTGGTCGTTGCTGACGGCTGAACAGCGTGCAGCGTTTCTCGAAGCCAGGGCACCGGAAGCGGCGATTGGTGACGACGCGAACCTTGTAACAAGTTATGCTCACGGGACGGATCAAGGCACGTTTTTCGACCGTTTTGCAGGCATATTCATTTCTTTCGGCAACCTCGAACGTCACATCCGAGAATCGTTGAAAGCAGGCAACATCCGCCCAGCCGAGTATCGACTCTTCGGCCAGAAGTATGACTCCCTCGGTCGCCTACTCGCCCGAGTGCGCGAAGACAGCGAGAAGAGCCGGGACGACATCGTCGAGCACTACGTGATGGCCCTTTGTGCCCGGCAGACCGTTACCGAGCTTCGTAACGATTTGGATTTCGCCAACTTCTTCGTCGAGCACGCGGCCGATCTTCGGCGGCTGGAGGAACAACTCGCGATGGCCGGCATACTGCGCGTCCGCCTCACAGAGACCGGCGATCCGACAATGACCGAGTTCCTGGAGTGGTTCGAGAAATGGTTCCTGCGCCGAGCGGCGCCCGTTGAGAAGGAGGCCAAAGCGTGATCCACATAGCGGCAGCGAGAGAGTTGATCGACTTCAACGCCAGCGATATCGGAGCGGCGCGCGCCGAAGAGCAGCTCGCCGGCGCCGTGGCTATGCACAACATCTTGGAGCGCCACAACGTCGCGTACCTCGCCGACGAGGTTGGGATGGGGAAAACCTACGTTGCACTCGGAGTGATGGCGCTCTTTCGTCACTTCGACCCCGAGTTTCGCGTGCTCATCATCGCGCCGCGCGAGAACATTCAACGTAAGTGGATGAAGGAACTGGGCAACTTCACAAAGAACAACTTCAAGTTTCCGGATCTCCGCTTCAAGTCCCTCAGGGGCGGCCCGGCGAGGCCAATCGCGATGTGCGCCAATTTGCGCGACTTCGTCCACAAGGTTAGCTTGGACTCACGTCGCGATTTTTTCTTGCGCATGGGCTCGTTCAGCTTCGGACTCGGCAAAGACCCCGAACAGTGGAAAGCACAGCGCGACAACCTTCGGCGCGAGTTGCCATGGCTGGCGGACGAGGTGTTCGACCTGAGGAGCAAGGAGGCATTCAAAGACAACTTCGCTCGCGCGGTCTGCTGCGCCCTTCCGATCTTTGATCTCGTGATCGTAGACGAAGGCCATAATCTGAAACATGGATTCCGCACCGGCGTGGCCGCGAGGAATCGCGTCATGGGACTGGCGTTTGGCAGATCGACGGATCAGATCGACGGACGGCTCTTCCCTGGATACGGAAAGCGGGCCAAGCGGGTGCTCTTCCTTTCCGCGACGCCGATTGAAGGTTCATATGAGCAACTGTGGAATCAGTTGGATGTGTTCGGCTTCGGCGAACCTTTCTCAGACCTAAAGCGGCGCGATTCAACCGACGAAGAGAAGAAACAATCCGCAGCTCAGTTTTTGGTGCGCCGGGTTACCACCGCAATGGTGAATGGCCGTGAGCTGACCAAGAATCAGTATCGGCGCGAGTGGCGTCAGGGAGGTGTCTTTCAGTACGACCAACCTATCTCCTTAGACGACCCGAAGAAGCGGCTTGTTGTTGCGCTCGTTCAGAAAAAAGTTGCGGAGCTTCTGGGCTCCGGCAAGTTCAACATGTCATTTCAAATCGGCATGTTAGCTTCATTTGAGAGTTTTCTTCAGACGGCGAAAGTCCGGAATGACGATGAGGACACGATTTTCGATGACGCGGAGCAGCAGCGGGATCTTTCTGACGTTGAGAAAGAGGGTATCGACGTTAGCGACGTCAACAAGTTAGCTCGTGATTTCTTCAATACTTTTCACTATCACATGCCGCATCCGAAGATGGATGCGGTGGTGGAGTCGCTCGCGACGTCATGGCTCACTGGCAGGAAGACACTCGTATTTGTCCGCCGCGTGGCGTCGGTGACGGAGTTGGAGCAGAAGCTCAATGAGTGTTACGATGCGTGGTTAATTCCGCACCTGCGGGATCACTTGCCTGAGGCGGTGCGCGACCGCTTCCAGCGCGTTGTCGATGACTACGGCAGAGAGAAGCAGGTAGCGCAGGACCAACGGTTTAGGCTCGACGCTGGGTCTCGGGAACAAAACGCTGGAGATGACCACGGCGGCACGGACACGTTCTTCGCCTGGTTTTTCCGCGGCGATGGGCCGAAGGGCGTCGTAAGCGGCGCGAACGTCCAGAGACGATTCGTCCAAAGCGGCAGCGCATACTCCACGTTTTTTGACCGAAACTATGTGGCCGATCTGCTAAAGGCTGAGTCCGGGGGCGTGGCGAAGGCGTTGGCAAGTGCATTCGGGTTGGACGTGAGCGAGGTTGCCGTTGAAGTTCGAGCTCGTGCAGCGAAGTACCTATCCTCCAAAGCCAAGGTGCATCCCAGTCATGATCGGTTTGTGGCTGCCCAGGCGGCGACCATCCAATTCGTGATTGATCGAGGGGGGCCTCTGGCCGAGGCAGCGGAGCTTGTGTTTCAGCAAGTGTATCAAGGGGCGGAGAAGAAACCTCACGCTTCGCAAGCGCCTGATGTGATCGAGTGGCTGGAAGAGCGGACCTTCTTCACGGAAATTCAACGTCCGGACTGGTCGCTGCTCCGCGACGATCTGTGGCCAGCATCGCGAGAGAAGAAGCCCGCGGCCACGTTCCACGAAGAGGAGGTTCGCGCACGGTTGCTGTCCACTGCAGCGCGGCTGGGGCACGGGTTGATTGATATCTACCTCCTGACGATCGCGCGCCTTGGCAGTCTCGACCTCCGGACGCTGGAGTCGGACGCCGGAGACGTCCAGAGCCGAGACGAGCGGCGCATCACGGAGTACCTGGCGAAGCTCGAGAAGCAGCGGACGACGCCACTTTGGGAGCGGCCGTGGGGCGCGTTCGACGAACTGCGCGAGCTGGCCACGAACTTTGACCTTATCCTCGATGTGAATGCACCCGAGGCGCGTGACTTGGCGGTCTGCGACACCGCCCGGCCGTTTGGTACCTTACTCGGCCGCCAGCAGCCGGTCGGCGGCATGTGGGGGCAGGTGAACCGAACGCTGGTCCAGCAGTTCCGGATGCCGGGGTATCCGTTCGTCCTCGTCACGACCGACTTGCTGCAGGAAGGTGAGGACCTGCACACGTTCTGCTCCTCCATTTACCACTACGGGATCTCCTGGACGGCATCGTCGATGGAGCAGCGGATTGGCCGCATCGACCGCGTTCGCTCCCAAACGGACCGCCGGTTATCGGACCTTCATCGCGATCCACACGGGGACGAGCTTCTTCAGGTTTATTTCCCGCACTTGCAGGACACTGTCGAGATTCTGCAGGTCGAGAGAGTACTTGAAAGGATGAACGTATTCCTGAAGCTGATGCACGAGGGCCTCGTCGGTCCCGGCGCGGAAGACAAACACATTGACGTAGACGCTGCGGTGGCGAGGGTCCGTCGCCCCGTCGAGGCGTTCCTCGCGAAACTCGAAACAGCATTCCCAGTACAACTGGGCGTGCTCACAGGTGACGTAAGGGCTCTGGCGATTACCCCGTCGCTGGCGGAAGAATCGCTCGACCGCTTGGCGGCGTTGCGCCAGCTCTCTGGTGAACACTTGGAAATCAAATGGACTGACAGCAATCTGGAAGGCCAGTTATTTGGCACGATGCACCTCTCTGGCGGCCGGATTCAGCCCTTTACACTCTTGCTGGATTCAATCACCGGTCGGCTATTGGTCAGGTGCATAAGTCCCGTCGGAGTTGTTGATCTCGCCTCGTCGGTCGAGGCGATTCAGGATAGTGTCCGCACGAAGCCTGTCAGGATTGGGGCGGTTCTCAGCCCCGAGGACGGGTCTTACAACATCACGGTTCAGGAAGAAGTTCTGCTTGGGGACCGCGCCCACGATGAGGCGCGGGTAAACGCGCTCTTGAAACGCGTGGCGGAAGAGGCTGACCGACTTGAGCAGATTCATCTGCCCGGCGCGGATCGCGCACTTGACGTGTTTGAAAAAGAACTCCGCCAAGAAGGGCTAGGTTACCGTGATTGAATGGCGTGAATTCTGCGTAGGTGCACTTGACCTTTTTCCGGACGCCATGGGTGTGAGCGTTCAGTTCAGCAACGGTCGATGGCAGCATGTCGACATTCGTCCGGGCGACGGCATGATTGAGCTCCGGGGCGTCGTCGCTCGCCGTTCGGTGGCTATAAAGATCGAGCGCGTGGCACTGGTAGCCTGGGAGCGCAATCGCGCCAGCAGTTTGGTTGGATTCAGAGTGGATGATCGAGGTCGCCTCGTCGGTGAGTCTTGGGTGCCGACAAGCGGCCTGACGCGAGACGAGTTTCTTTTCTACCTCCGCAGCACAGCAGCTTCATGCGATTTGTTCGAATATCAAATCACCGGTAAGGACCGTGAATAAACAAAGTATTGGTAGGTGGTGTCCTCCGGCACCAGGCTCTGGGCCACGAATCTTTAGGTCGTTGCCTGCGGATGCCGATGCTCATGCGTGTGAGTGCAAAGTCAGGGTCAAGAAATTGACGGAGTTCAATGTATTGCGATTGATAATTCGCATAAACGCCGATAGCGACTGGAATCCAGTTGGCTGATTTGTCGGCTGTGGTGAGGATTGGCCCGAACGGCGTTTATGGGAAATAACCGTTACGTCACGAAGCCAATGTTCACACGCCACCATACCCGTGTTTTGGCCTATTAATCACCGTTAACGGCCAGATGGGCCCGCTTCCAGCCCAGACCTTTCTCCGAGTGGCGGGTGAGGACTTAAGGGCTAAAGACTTTTTGCCAGCTTTACGCTGTCGGATAGTTGCGTATCGATATCGTGCCGAGAATCTGAATAACTCCAATCAACGTTAAATTCCGGTTCGATCCCGGTCCCGTCCAAACGCGTTCCAGTCCAGCTCATATAGGCTGCAACTGGTAATGCTAACGTGAAGCCGTGATCGAGTTTGAAGCCGGTGTGGCTCACGAGTCGGCCGGGTGTTGCCGAACCCAGGATCTGGGCGCCGGTTTCTTCGCGCGCAAACAGCGCTACCATTTCGGATGCGCAAGTGGTGTGTTCATTGACCAGTACCACGACGCGCTCATGGAAACGGCGGGCACCAATGCCTTCGGTTACCAAAACGACTGATTTTCGACCGACAAACCGTAAGGCCAGCCACGGAACCTCAAATTTCGTACGGGGTATCCGGGAGAAACGGGGCAGCTTGTCGCGGTCGTAACCGTTCTCGGCGTCGGCTCGTCCCAGGCTGAAGCCGATTGGGTTGTTGCCGGGGACCAGAATGCTCATGAGGCGCAAGCAGCCAAGGCCGCCGCCGGGATTGCCGCGCAAGTCGAGGACCAGGCGGTCAACTGATTTCAACTGTGAGTCGAAGACTTCGCTCACCTGGGCGGCAAAATCGATGCCGAGCTTTCCGGGAAAGAGTGGAATTTTGACAACAGCGACCCCGTCGATCATTTCTACTCGTACGCGATCGGGAACGGCGCAGGGGTTTTCGGAGTGCTTGGCGACTGGAATGGAGATGGTCACTTTGGAAGTGCCAGTGACCTTCTCGATGACAAGATTGTGAGACTGGCCCATGGCGAAAAGGGGCTTCTTATCGGCAGGTGTTATTTCAATTCCGCCGATTGACATCAGCACGTCACCCGGTTTGATGCCAGCGTTCGCGGCTGGTCCGCCAGCATGTACGTCTTGGAACACCCAGCGCCGGCCGAATTCGGTTTCACAGTCGTGGAATGTGGCGCTGATGGCATTCTTTGAGGCGATCCTGGTTTTGGGGCTGATCAGGCCCAGGCCGCTCGACCCAAGCTCGCGCAGCATGTTGTTAACGGCACCCTCGAACTCTGGGGGTTCAGCTTTGGTCATGATTCTGTCGCGATGACTTTCGACAAGGGCAGGCCAATCGTGGCCCTTAAATTTCGGATCGTAGAATTTCTTCGCGACGAGGGTGTCAATCTTGTCGAGGACGTCGCGCCGATTCTTTTCTGTGAAAATCATTTGGGTGGGAAGATGGAGCCTTGCGAATCGCCGACAATTTCATAGCTCGCCCAGTAGTACGGAGGAAGTCCGCTGTGCATCAGATCCAGCTCGGCTTGACGTAGGGCGCCAGCTTTGTCGGCGGTTGCGAGGTGAGTGTAGAAGGCTTTCATGAATTGGTTGGAGGAATGGTCTTCAAGTTCCCACAGCGTGGAAACTACGCTGGTGGCACCGGCTTCAATGAAGGACGCGACGACGCTTTCCACGCCGGACGTGCCAACTGGCCCGACGCCGGTGTCGCAGGCGCTGAGCGTAACAAGATCGGCGTGAAGGTGCAGTCGCCTAATGTCGCGCGCTTCTAGTCGACCGTTGTCTTTCCCTGAAGGTGCAAAGACGATGGCGGATTTGTCCGGGAAGACCGGGTCAACAAAGCCGTGGAGGGCGAGATGGAGTACGCGATAGTTGCCCAGAGGCAAGTTCTTGAATCTCTGTGTCGTCGCGTCGTGACCGAGCAGGATCGTAGAAGGTTGCGGCATCATTGCGCCGATGCTTTCCACCTCATTGCGTGATTCAGGGAGCGCGGAGAGTTCGGTTGAGCCCGGACCGGCCGAACGCACAAGAGTCCAAGGGCGGGCACTTGTGGTGCTGGTCCAGGCCGCGACTCCAAGGTAGGGGAGCGCTCCGGCGGTTGTGGCTGGGCGATGGCGGATCAGGCAGAGGACGGTACCGCTCGGAGCTATGCTGATGGGGTCTTTTTCAAGAAGATATTTGCCGTCGTAATCGACCAGCGCACTGAATGGCAAAAGATGAAGGTTGCCGTCTGGAACGATGATCAGCGATTTCACGGCGGGATATTCGCTCGCGAAGCTAAGCAAATGCTCGAAGAGACTCTGTCCCAATTTCGTGTCGGTTTGCTTTTTGTGAAGTATGTCCCTGTACTTCGCTGCCTCGCCTTCGATGAGGCTTTTGTTAGGGAGGATATGGCGCTTCACTGACGTCGAAGTGATTGCGAGCGCGTACGAGTGGGGTGTCGAAAGAACGTATTCGATCAAGAGCTCGGTAGGTTTAAGCGACGCTTGCAACTGCGCCAAAGTCGCCGTTCTTATGTTTGACCGACCGCCTTGCGTGGAATATTGATCTGAACGCAGAGCTGCCACGGTGGCGTTGCTCGAACCGCCGCTGGTCTTGATCAGCGCCACTTCCAATTCCTGCAGTTCCTTGTCATCCGCTGTGATTGCATGCGGTATTTCGCTTTGATCGTACTCAAGTTGCTGGGTCTCGATACGGCCGCGCGCAGCCTCGATGACACTAAAGGCGTCTGCGAAGCGTCCGGCATCCGCGAGGAGTTCGAAGTAGCCGTTGTAAAGATCGCTCAGCTCGGTCAGTAGGAGACGTTCGGTTTCAGCGGTCGGAACGTGGGCGAGCATTACGTCAAGGACTTTGGTGCCCTGTTGGTAGAGGTTCTCGGCTTCCTTTGGCTTGCCCAGCTTTTGGAGAATTCTGGCCTTGATCGCCAGGTTGCCGGGGACCATGAACATTTCGTGCGGTGTTTGCTGATTCGCCGAAATCGCTTCATCAATTGCAGTCAGGGCGTTCTGCAGATCTCCGATGCGCTCAAAAGAAAGGGATAATCTTGCGGCAGCATCCGAAACGGCCCGCGGAGCGTGTAACTTTCTCGCGTAGGTCAAGGCCTCTTGGAAGCCGCTAATCGCGTCGGCGTTCTTGCCCATTTTTGATAAGACGTCAGCCCGACTGGTGAGTAGCGATTGCATTTGGCCGTAAAGGTGATGAGCCTTGGGATACGCCACGACTTTCTCCTCCAGTGCCAAGGCTTCGGAGTACTTTCCCAATTCGGCCAGTGCGTCGATCTTGCCGACAGAGGCAACAACGGGTTGTGCGACCGAAGGATTATCTTTTTGCGTCTGAATGGCTTCATCTAGGTATTTCATAGCCTGTTCGGGGCGACCCAAGTGAGCTAATCCCAAACCGATGAGCGATGCGTACCGAACATGGGCGGTCGGGTCGCCAAGAAACTTCGCGACCATATACGAACGCTTCACTTTGGTGCTGGCTTCGCCCATATCGCCAAGCGTGAAGGCGAGGAGTCCTTGCTCTCCACTCGCGCGTGACGCGAGATGGTATTTGTATTGTGCAAAGGCCAGGCTTTGAACTTCTGCGAAGGTTTGTTTGGAAATGCCTGCGTCGTATTCTTCTTCGCACTTGGCCTTCATTTCTAAGATCCGTAAGCGAATCTTAGGGTTGGTCGCCTCCGGCAGCTTCAAGTCGGCGTTCAACTCCGCGATCAACTGGGAAAGATCGCTGTTTTCCATTTTGAGAGCGTATTGGCTGACGTGAGCGTAAAGCGCGTGGCCGGCATCGCCTTTGTCCCGAAATTTCTTTTCAGCTTGGAAATAGAGCGGGTCGGCGTCTACCCACACGTTGTTCCAAGCAAGCTTGTCGGCACGTTCGAGCAGACCTTCGGCGGATGTTGGCGGCGCATGAAAAAGTGTGAAGCGCGCGGTTAAGGCGATGACAATAATCAAACCTGCGATAACGATGCCGCGCAGACGGCGAAGACGCGTGCCTAACAGCAGTTAAAGGGCTCCTGAACGAAATTGACGACCGTGGAACTGTAGTACGGTCGATTTCCCAGTACGGGTAGGACTTGTCTTATAGACTCGAACCAAGTCGAAATGGTTCTAAATAGTTTCAAATCGACAAAAAAGGCGCGGATTAGTGTAAAAACCGATTGCTTTTCGCCGCTCGTAAACGCTATTTCGCAACGATAATCACAGGGTAGTAATAAGACGCATCCTGCCCGGCTTCCAATAATCTGGTTGCCAGAAAGTATCGACCGACTTCGGCGGTGGATAAATCGAGATCCAAAGCCACCAGCAATCCCTGGTTCTCTCCATTTGGTGCAGCTAGGGCTGAACCGAGAGCGACTGCGGCATCTTCTGTCTTAGACTTCAAAATGGCAATCATGTAGCGCCCAGCTTTGCTCGTCCGAGGCAAAAAAATCCTAAGCTTGACGGTTGCTTTTGGAAGCTCCGCTAAGGTTGGTCCATTTTCCGGATTCGACGAACCACGCTCAATGCCAGCATTGGTTAGGTCGATAGGAATGACGGCAGCCTCGACTGGTGTCCGAAACCTTGGCATCCCGAAGAAGTATGCGGATAACAAGATCACTAGCCCAGCCGCCACGGCGGCGATCAGCTTGAATCGGCCCCGCCTTTTCTGTGTATGTTCAACCTCAGCTAGGCGCCGGTCGCGGATAACCTTAAACGCCTTGAAGCAGGGCGAGCAGTTCCAGATGTGTCGCCATGCCGGATCTTCGCGCGGAAGTTTCTTCTGACCCAGTGCCTCGATCACATCTGGCGCGAGACAGCCGATTCTCTCAGGATTGGGAAATCCGGTTAGGAGGATCGCTTCAATTGGATTATCGTCATCTATGGGCTCAGCGGACACGCAGACTCTTTCCCGCAACTATCTTACGGCTTAGAGTCTCACGGATCGCTGTCTTGCAGGCGTGAAAACGGAATTCGGCGGTGCGAGGCTTCAGCCTCAAGGCGATATCAATTTCGGGAAACGTCTCGCCTTCCATGCGGCGTTCGAAGATTTCCCGATCCAGCGGGGCGAGCCGATCAAGCAACTCGCGGACGAGAATAGCGTTTTCGATGCTTTCATTGGCGGCGTAGCCGGAAGCGAAATCTAGACTGGTGGGGTCGGCCAAAGGGTCCTTCTTTGCTTTTGCCGAAGTGATTCTTCTTATCGCCCTGCCAATGGTGGTTCTCGCGTAAGCGCGGAGGTTCTCAACAACATCGCTGCGGCCCATGACCTGGGCTGCGGCATTCAACACCACGTCGGGATCGTGATCGGTGCTGATGATGGTCTCTTCGACGATTTGCTGAATGGTTTCGCGGTCGGTATTACTCACCGAAGTCTGATTCGGCATTCGCTGATCAAATTGGGCCCAGTCCGTCACAAAAGCCTCGCAAAGAAGGACGTGTTCCTACTCGGTGCTCATTCGGCATGTTTCGAATGATTACGGACATCGACGGACCTTTGAATTGTAGTACATGTTGCGGGGCAGTCCTTGGATTTTCTCGGTGTTAGCGCAGAGAGATCCTTTTCGAACATAGGAAGGACTCTGCTCCGTCGCTATCGGGTTGGTAGGCATCGCACTTGTGCCCGCGAAGTGGAGGCTGCCCCGCGTGGCGCAGCGGATATTGGAGGTACAGGCAAAGAGTTAGTTGTGGGCATCAAAAGGTGCTTTATTACGCGGTTCCGCCTCGCAACTAGGTGTTGCTGCGCCTGTGGCAATAAGGTTGTCACGCCAACCCGGCCTGCGGATTGGAAACTGATTTTCGATGGCAAGACGGTCTCACTGGACCCATCCATCGGGAACTGGGGGTTCACTTGCCAATCGCATTATTGGATCAGGAACAACCGTGTGCAGTGGGCGGCACAATGGTCCAAGAACCATGTGGATGCCGGAAGGATGTTGGATAGGGCTGTCAAAGAGCGCCATTTCCGAGTTCCAGAGCCCGCGGCCCAGAGTATCGCGTCGGTGCCCGCTCATGAGGCGAACGAACATCTGGCAAGTGGTGAAGGGGTGGTGGCAGTCTTTGTAGGGAGCGGCTGCACTTCATCAACGGCCTCAGCGCCGAGTCCGCGTTTGTCGCGCCACTATCAGACCGAAATCGGACACGCTAAGGTCAAGACAACCCTCAGCACTCGGTCCAGTTCTTCAGCGACTTTACCAGTCAATACGACGCCCAATTCCATCCGAGACCGGAGGCTTGACACGGTCATGTTGGCACTGCCAAGATACGCCCGCGCGCCGCGATCTGCACTTATGGCTTTGAAGTGGAAGGTTTGGGTATCGTTCCCAGTTCCCTCGAACCAGGAGAGGACCGAACAATTGGGGTCCTTGGCGATTTTCCGAAGTCCGGTGCGTACCGGAGCCGGTAGGTCCTGGCTGAACCGACCAAGGATGGTGACGCTAACTCCGCTACCCAACCTCTTTTGCGCAAGCTTGGCAATCTCTTCGCTGGTTCCTGCGTCCCAGAATGGGGAGGCGATCAGTAACGACTGTTGCGCCCCTGCGATGACGTCTAACATGGCGCTGCGCAAATCGGTCGAGTTTCCGCGGATGACATGTTCGGCGGCTGGATCTAACATTGGCGGGATCGAAACGCACAGTTGTGCCGTGGGTGGTGTGCTCTCTGGTTCGTCCGCGAGCATTTCTATCGCAGACTTGACACCTTCGCGAAGTTGTTGGGTTTCGTGCCAGCGCTGCTCGTCGAGTGTGTAGCGCGCTCCGTGGCGTTTAGAAACTCCCAAGTCGGAAAGAGCATTCAAAGCAATCAAAGCTTCGCTGTCCGTGATGGGACGGCCCGTTGAAGTGCGAAGTCCCCGAAGCAATCTGTAGCCGTCGCCGCTGCTTCCGTCCGGCATGGTGGCCATCGCGGATTCGATGGCTTCGAAGAGCCACGGGAAGTTCCGAGCCGCGTGGACGTAATCTTTCATGGGGTACGACCCACCACTTCCCAGAAGCCAACGATTCCTGTGTCGATTGATGCATCCGCCCATGGAGTATGGCCGCCCATAAGAAAGGCTCGCGAAAGGCCGTGATTAAAGGTACGACACGAAATCTCGGGAGAGTGAAGACAACCGTGGCATGCGCCACTATGGTCGGCGCAATCGGGATCGTAGAGACATTCCACCGCTTCGTTGGCGATGTTCTGTAGGAAGGCAGCGAGGTGGTCTCGAACGAGAGTGGCGATGCCGCCAAGTTTGAAGCTGCTGGAATTGTCGTACACGACGAATCCAAGCAGAGGCAGGAAAATGTACTCCGCCACTGACGTGCGGTCTATTCCAGCGTAACGAGTGATGGCCCGCATCGCGGCATGGGAGAGGCTATGAATGAGTCCGAAAACAAGTCGGCGGATGGGCATCGCCCAAATATCATCCAGGTAACGGTCATGCTCGACGGGCTCGAGCGCAGCAATGATCCGGGCTATGGTGGGGAGTTCCGGACTGGGCAAGATGATGCCATTGGCTTCAAGCCATTGGATGACAAGATCGGGATTGAGCGAAAGGAATATGCCCTCGTGCTCGCCTTCGCGGGCGAGAACCGGAATCGTGCCAACGAGATCCGTACGACCCAGCGCCTGCGCTGCGAATTTTTGAACGGCCGGGAAGCAGCGTATTTCTACGGGAAGATTCTTGGCGTTGAGTTCTTCGTAGGTCGGTTCGAAATGACGCCGGGTGAAGCCGTACGTTGCGGTGATGACAGGCAGGTCGTCAACGTACAGAATCTCATCCAGGCCGAGCGCCGTCTTGAGTCGCTGGATTTCGGGAACGAGCGCCTGAACTTTTTCTTCAACCGACACCGTGGTGACGGTGCCACGAAAGGCGAGACTTTCTTTGATGGCCTTCTCCGTGTCTGGGGATACATTCTGCAATAGTCCCTGTTCCGACGGTGAAGGAGGGGAAAACTTGCCCATTGCGATATCGACGATGCGTTTTTGTAGTCGTTGCTGTTCATCGCGGTCTCCAAGTGCTTCCGCTGCCTTGAGTCGGTCGTTGAGTGCTCTGATGCTGTCTGCCGCCGAAACCGTCGCGTCGGGACGGCGTGAAGGCGGCAACATCTTAAACAGTGTGGTTGAGAGTTGATCGTCTGCCGTTCGCAGTTGAGGGCGGTCGAGCCGAAGAATGGATAAGGTTTGGGGGTAGTAGGTATCGCTTGCGCTATAGCGCGCGAGGCGCATGGCGAGCGCCGCGACGATGGTGCCCGTTCTGCCGTGGGCAGCCTCTGGCGGTTCCTTAGCAAAACGCTTGAGGCAACGATGGCAACGGCAGGTGAACCGGTCGAGCACGAGGATGTTGCACTTGCGGCAAAGGACCTTCATATCCTTCACACGTTCGGATCGTCCAGGTATGAAGAGGTGATCGCCGCTATGGCATTGGGAACACCGGATCGGGTGGCTAGTGGGTGACAGGGGCCCACCATCAGGGTTCTGTTTAGTCGCGGGGATCCACTCGGTAATCGGCACGAGCTCGCCGCAGCCATGTACGAAGACAAAGGGGATTTGGTGAACGCGCGGACTCTTGCATTCGGGATTGGTGCAGCAAACGGCGCTGGCTCCGCCATGTTTCTTCTGAAAGAGAATCTGCCCGCAGCGCTGACAGATGAGTGCCGCTTGCATGACGGACGCGTCAATTTCCGCGGGAGCCCCTACCGTGAATCGTTCTCCTTCACGGATCGGGTCAGGGAAAGCGGGGTCGATCCGACCGCCCCGAACCTGCCAGCGGCTGAAGGCATCAGCGATTTCCTTGAGCAGACTTGTCTTTCGATCCTCCTCCCACGCGTTCGAAAGCCGCACGTTGCCGAGTTGTACGATCGCGAGTCCATCCTCCCAATCCACGGTCCGGTTGGGCAGATAGTTAAAGAGGAGTTGCGACACTCCGCGCTGCATCTTGAACGAGCGTTCCGAAGTCTGCTCGCCGTCGTGTTGCTGTTCTGGTGTCGTCGGGCGGCTAGCCATCGATCAACCTCTTAAGTGCTTTGGCTTCGTCTGAGTTAGCAATCCGAATGAAGGCCGGTTCATCGACATCGCGGAGGCTGTTCATAGCCTCCAAGTGGATATTGAGTGGTTTGAACTTGCCACGCTGAGGAGGCACATTGACGACGGAGCTATACGCGTTCTTCACCGCGCGTTCCAACTGCTCGCGGTATTGAGCGGATGGCGCGAATTCACAGCCATACGCATCGAGCATCCATTTGACGATGGCATCTTGGGTCAAAGCGTCACCATTTGCGTCACCCTGCGAGTCACGGACAGCCTCGACGGTGGACAGAGGCTTTCCGAGCGATGCAGCGGCAACGCCCATAAGGTAACCGCACAAGAGTCCCGGCATGGTGCGGCGCATCGCAGGCAGTGGCCAGCGCGTGACAGCGGCTGGATCGACCAGCCGGTCGAGATATTGGTGGAACTTGGCGAAGCGACCGAAGATGCTCCGATCACGCTCACTTTGGGGTGTTGGCACGAAAACGGAAATCCCAGGGAATCGCCGTCCGACGCGAGCGGAAGCCTGAATGTACTCGGCGACCAGTCGCGTGAAGCCGGCGAAGACGATTACATTGAAGCGGTCCACATCAACGCCGTGTCCGATGATGTTGGTCGTAACAACGCCTCGGATACGGGTGCTCGGCTCGCCGCCGCTGGTCATAGCTTTGAGTTCATCCATCGCCTCGATCATGTGCGACACATCCACTCCGCCATTGAACATTTCGAGCAGTAACTCGCCATGCTGTGGGCAGGTGTCTTGCAATTCGCGGCGGACTCGTGATTCAATCGCCTCGGCCACCTGGTCAGAACCTTTTCGCGTCAGGACGTAGGTGAGCGCGAGTTCGTATAAGAACACGAGTTGGTCAGTCTCCTGTTTCGTGAGTCCGGCGGTTCCATAAATGCTCGCCGCTGCGGTGGGATCTTTCGTGATCAGGTCACGGGCCTTTTGTATTTCTTGGTAGAAGATGGAGAGGGCTTTGGTAACGGCAGGCGTGTGCTTTCGTCCCACGCCGAGGAGTCCCACAAAGATTCGTCCGCATCGTTCTGGGTTTGGGTGGTAGTAGAACGAATCGTCAGAAGCGGGGCCATGCGCCGGGAACTGGCGTGAACCTCGGAGATAGAGTTCCCAGGCTTGGCGGGCGAAGTCCTGAATCGTTGCGGTTGCGCCGATGACCTTCCATGGCGCGGCGTTCAGGCTCTTGAACAGCGCAATGATGCCGGTTTCGTAATGAGCGTCGAACGTGCCGAGCTCCTCGTTGAGCAGGTGCAACTCGTCCTGGACGAGAATTGCGGGCGCTGGGTCGTGAAACGGCGGGTAGAAGACGCCAGTGCCCGCGCACATTTTCGGGCGCTCGCCGCGGCTGAATGCGGCTGCGGCCTCGCAGATCTCGTTAGTCTTTCCAAAGCTCGCACCGTGTGCGCCACAGATCAGATCCACTCGACCGAGCAAGTTTGAGAAGCGTTGATTTTGGCCAAGCAGGGCCAGCTTATCGACGGTAGAGACGATAACGGTCGGAAGGTAGCGATAGATGTCTTGGTCGGTGACATAGACAGGCAGGCGATCGGAGGCGGCGGAGCACGTTTTGGTGGCGCAATGATGCTCGATCAACTTGAGCGGCTCGTTGTACGAAAGGGTGACCGGCCCAGCACAGAGTGGGCATACGAAGATTCGCTTATATTTCGGGTCTACCCCCTGACGGCTGAAGCGCTGGTGCATTTCAGGCGAGATACTATTTGGCGTAACGGTCGAGCCAACGAAATACCCGATGCTGAATCGAGCACCCTTAAACCCAGCATTCTTCCTCACGACCTCCGCACACGCAAGTGTCCGTGACAATCGTTGTAATTGTTGGAAGGTCAAGAGGCGGAGTGGAAAGCGAACGAAAGCTGTGTTGCCGAAGCGTTTTCCGCGAAGGCGGTCGAAGAAGGCCTGCCAGAGAATAATACCCATGAAGGCTTCGGTCTTGCCACCGCCCGCCGCAAACCAAAGCAGATCAACCTGCCCGTCATCTTGTCGCTTCAACGCTGGATACTCCCGCGAAGCAAGCTCAGGCAGCAGCGATACGATGAATGCGATCTGGAAGAGACGCCAGCGTTGATGAGCCTTGTTCGCCATGCGCATCGATTCATTCATGAGGCAGAATGCTCGAAGCACGTCGGGATAGGTGGCGTTTCTGAGTAGCGCGATCCCACGCTTGTAGCGGGCGATCTCGTTTCGAAATTCCTGACGCGATTGCTCTGCTTCGGTGCGCTCCAGACCGGAAAGGGTCGCAATTTTGGAGGTCCACTGTTGCCGGTCGTAGGTTTCCATATGCCGCGCCAGTGCATCGAGCAGCGGAAGTGGGTCGATCATCAGATCCGCGAACGTCGGATCGGCGTCGGCGAATTCCCGTGCCTCAAGCCGTGGCGTCTCAGTGATCGGTACGCTCTCCGCGATCAAGTCTATGGTTGAGTTATTCTCATCAATTTCCACCTGGGCATTGATTCCTACGCCTGGCATCCGGCGGTCGTATCTGAAACTGGCGGGCAACTCCTGAAAGATAGTGGGCTTATGAACGGCCCTCGGAACCGCCACGGAAATTCGGACTCCATATAGATTAGGGTCCAAGAAATCGACCTGCGCTCGTCCCGGCATCGCCGTCTCGTTGATCACGCGAACGGCCAAGCGCACCTGACCCGGTTCGGTAGGCACATTGATCAGCCGGACGTCAACGGCTGCGTTCCAAGAAGAGGTAAACGGATGCGGATGAGCGCGAGCGGTCGTCGGGCCAAAAGCGACTTCGGTCGCGAGCTCTGCCTCAGACGCGCGGATATCATGGCGTGAAGAATAGAGGGATTGGTCTGCTGAGTCGGCAGCCGTGAGCCGGATCTGAGTTGCGACATTGATGCGTTGTCGTTTGAAACGCAACAAGTCCGCCACGGTGACGGCAACTTCAAACGGCGCAATCTGAAGCCGCCGCCATGCTGGCACAAGGGCCTGCGACTTGGTGGTTGGTGCTTGTCCAGCCGCACGGTCTCGTTGCCATGTGCCGAACTGCTTTTGCTCCGACCAGCTAGGAACCACTCGTACATAAACATTCAGTTGGAGGGTGACGGCGAGGGTTTCACGGGCCGCAAGCGACACTCTGTCCGCCATGAACTCCAGTCCTAGGGAGGTTAATTCGAAGGCAGAGTCTTTTGGAAGATCGTCGATCTGGGCGTCGGGGTCGGTGTCATCCGCCGGAGGTGCAACCACGGGAAGGTCGTGCGGTGTGAGGAACCCGGAAAGGACATGCTCCTGTGGTCGGGTATTGACGATTCGAGCGCTGTCGTCACCGATCCCTTTCGCGCGCGTGCGGATGTTTTCCGCGAGAGCACGAGCAAAACGGTTATAGACTTGATCGTCGATCACGTTGCCTCACTGTGTAAAGGGTATGACATCATCTACCACTGCGACTCGCGCCGCTTCAAGCAGCATCTTCGCTTGGAGTCCCCACTCGCGTTCCATACGTGCGACTGTCACTGGATCAAGTCGGCTCAGATAAGCACCACGGATGGCTCTGGCGAGTTGTCTCCCGATCTTGCGGTGATCCACCCGCAAACGATGAATATCGGCAAACCATTGCTTCAATACGTCCTCGGGCAAGGCGATGCCGAGGGCGGACGCAAAAGCGAGGAACACCGGGAGCGTATCGGGAATTCCGCAGTCGTCCTCGGCAGAAGAAGGTAGCCACGAGTTAACCGTCGTGACATGGACGCAGACGCCCGCAGTTTCGAGCTCTCGTTTGATCGTCGTGGCCGAAATAGCCGTTTGCGCCCGAACTAGTCTGATCATATTGATCCACGAAGATCGCGTGCTGCTGCCCTGCCGAAACTTGCCCTGGTCGAGAAGGCGAAGCAACTTCTCGGAGAAGGCGGCGCGTTCATCGTCGTGAAGTAGCACAACCTGGTCTCCCACCGAGAGGTCCTTGGCTGTCACGCTTTGAAGTTGAAGCCGTTTTCTCCCCAACACCTCGAATCGAGCGTTCGCGGGAACCTGTCGGGCGGAGCCGTCTGCAAAGCAGATACACACATACAGCGGCTTGCCGGGGGTTTCCGGATTCGTCGCAAAACTGGCCGAAGTGTGGCGCTCAGGAAAGAGCGATGACAAAGAGATGGGGTCGCTCGATGGACACGCGTGAGGTTCCAGCAACTCAGTTAAAGTGCGCAGGGACTCAACCGCCCCTGGCGGTAAGTCCAAGACCGCACTGAAACGGCGCTCACTGTCCCAGACCGCGACTCGCGCTTCAATCGGATCAACGATCAGCTTGCGCTTTTTCGCTCGGCTAGCAAACAGCATATCGATCGTGTTGGTGCCAAAATAGCCTGCGGTGATGCAGGTGTCGTAGGGCATGCTGGGCCAAGGGCTGAAAACGGTGATGACGTGAATGCCGAGTTGAAACAGCTCCGACGGCTCGACGCCAAGTTCGGTTGAAATCGCTGCGCGAAGGTCGTCCGCAGCGGCGTCGGAGCGCACGATGATCAGCACCGTACGAGAACCACTGTCATGCAAAGCGGCATCGATGACCGCCTGACGGCGTTCCTGCCGGAGTTCGGACGCGGCCGACTCTTCGGCTATCAGTCGTCGGACCTCGGACAGGAGTTCCAGTTCCTCGCCGGGCAGCCGAGATGTCATGTCGGCGCACAGTGTTTCGAAGGCTGCGGCTTCTCTTGGGGTGCCATGAACGAGAGACTGACGCGTTGCCCACCACGTCCGTTTGGCCTGAACCACCAAGCGTTCAAGCAACGCGGAGCGTGTGTCCAAGCCGTCCAAAGCGAAGGAGAGCTGGCGCTCACGCAGCGGACGGTCTCGATTGACGAGTTTCACTTCAAATGATGACACTGGGATCGGTGCTGAGAAAACCGTTGTCGCTAGAGCCGGTGGATTGAGGGCTCCAGTGAGCACTAGGTCTGCGGGGCTTGAAGCCAGAATCAGCATCGGCACCGAGGGCGAGATGTGCGAAAGAAAGAATTCTACAGACCGGGTCAGTTGTCGTCCGCGAATGTTTTGAACATTCACGAGAACAAGATCAAGGCCGTCAAATTCGCGTACCAATTGGCGGGTTACTTCTGCCTTGGCTGGTACGAGTATTCGCGGGCGAGGCGCATGGCGCGGAGCAAACTTGCCAATGGAGCCGCGGTTGCCCGCTTTGATCTGCCCCGTCTCCGTTACCCGGTCAATCGAGATGTAGGATGACGCGGGCAAGATCAATGACCCGATTTTGCTTCGGCGGCGGTCAAGCGCTTGTTCCCAATCCTGGTAGAGATCGCTACGCCCCCAAGCCCCGTTGGCAATCCTCAATCGTCCTGTTCGGGCTTTCTGTCTTTCCGTTTGGGCAGTCTGGGCTTCGTAAAGAGGTTGGGAAAGCAACTCAAAATCGGAGCCGAAGAACGGAAACAGCCCGATGCGCGGTGTAATTGGCAACGAGTTCACCCGTCCAGGCCATTTGAGGTGCAGATGAGAGGCGAGCAGGGCAACCGACGGAATATGGTGCCATAACGACAATACGGGTATTCTGGAGCGGCTCGAGACCGCACGCTCTGCGATATCCAGCAGTTGCAACAGAACAGCGTCGTCTGGGGCCTCCGTTCCGGGCGACTGCGCAATGGCTGCTTGCGACATCTTAGGCAGTACCTTCCCTTGCGCTGGCGACTCTTTTGTTTCCGTCCACGACCGAGCGGTCGGCGATTGCGGTCGCGGCTTCTGTGTCGCCCAACAGCAGCAGTGAGATTGCTTGATGGTAAGTCTTCCGAGAACCTGCTATGCGTTTCGGGGCAAGGAGCCGAAGCCCTGAAATGTCGTGTGGCTCTAACTTCGTGAGCCCGTCCGGATAACATCGCAATTGCGCACGGACTTGCCGACGAGTCTCGCTCGACAACAAAGACAGCGCCCAGGCAGCTTGTTCATTCATGCCCATCCGTTTCTTGGCCGTGACGACGTAGAGTGTGTTGGTGGCTGCAAGGCTGCGCATGGACCGCAGTGCCAGCCATGGGCCGACGCTTGTCATGCCACTCATGAACCCCATTCCAAACCGAATTCCAGGGACCTCGTACCAAGGATCTCTATTGCGGAGTTTGTAGCCGTCCAGGTTGCAGACTTTTTCGCCTTGCTTCAGATAAGCGCGTACGGCGCTGCTTCTCAGCGCGTGAGCATCAGGGCTAAAGAGCCAGATCCGTTCGTCTGCGCGCATCAGGCGCTCCCAAATCGGCTTGGTCATTTGGGAGGCCATCAAGTGGCGCGCCTTTGAGACAACAGGGCGAAGAGCAGTTGTGGGTAGATTGTGTTCAAGACGCTGAGATTCTGTCAGCAGGAAGTAGTTCACGTCTCCCGTGACGCAGCCTATGCCGACGGAGAACAAATCACCAAATAAGCTGGCCGAGGAATTGGCGGCAACCGTCGCGTAAGCTTTAGTCGAGGCGCTGTGAGGAATGGAACGGGTGAGTGCTGATATTAGGGAGGCTGCGGTCGAATGGTTAATCCGACCTGCGTGCTCCGGCACCTGCAAATACCCCTTGGCGACGAGGACGACTCGACCTTCCCTGACGCCGGGGAAGAGCGGCTCTTGCGAACGGTGCACCTCAACCGATTTGAAGGACGTAAGTACCTTCTCGCGAAGTTGCCGCGCGTAGAGCGCGTAGTCCCAGGCGGCGGGCAACACAAAGGCGATGCTGCCTTCGCGTTTCAGAAGGCTTAAGCAGGCCGACAGAAAGGCGCACCAATAGTTCGAACGCAGTGCAAAGGTCGGATCTTCGGATTGGTGGAAACGTTGCACGCTCCGTTGGAGATCATGTTCAAGCTTGCACAGCGCGACGTAGGGTGGATTGGCAACGATTTTCGTAAACCGCTTATCTGTAGAAGCGCACCACTCAAAAAAATCGACGCCACGAACTGTGGTTGCTGCGCTGTCTTCAGCACTGGGATGAACATCTATGTCAACGCCAACGATGCGGCTCTTGCCAAGGCCGTTTTTGCGGAGTGCCGATATGAACGCGCCCGGGCCCATGCACGGGTCAAGCCAAAGGTCGTTCGGGTCAGGGTCGATGGCGCGAACCATCGCGTCTGCGAGCAGCTCTGGTGTGTAGACCTTGCATTCGGAAGGTGGCAATGACCACAGTCCATTTGGCCGCGCAGCGGAGAAGGCTGGAGAGCCTCGACTCGACAGAGCTTGCACACTGCCCGCTAACCGTATTGAGTGCAAGCTCATCTCGCTCGTTTTTCCTTCATCAGGCGAAACGAGTTCTGGAGAAGATCAACCATGCTCATGCCGTGCTGCACGGCATAGAGCTTGAACTCGCGGTGAAAGGTCTCCGGTACGCGGAAGTTCATGGGCGTGAGGGCTGCCGTCCCCTGCTTGTCGAGATTGGGGATCGAAATCACGGAGCCTTGGCTGTGGGTCTTTTCGACCTTCCTCCGAGATGGTGCTTTGGTCATAGGCTTGGCTACCTTTCGCTGCATGTTGTGTTTAGGTTATAGCAGAATAACGAAAGAACGCAATAACGACGCTCAGCCGCCCACCCGGCAAGTCACGCATTGCCGCATGCAGGGTCCACGGGGTGCAGTTCCGAGTGGTGCATCATCCCCCTGACCTTTTTTGTTGTCAAGCCTGCCGGTGTGCTCGTATAACGGCATCACGCCAAACAACGCAAGCATTTTAGGCTTGGGGGCTGCAGCGAAATGTCGATAAGCGGTGATGGTTCGGGCGACCGGCTGGAACGCGACAGACCCAACTGGCTTCCGCTCGAACGGCAATTGGAGAGCGCTGGGCACGCCGACGTCCAAAGCCTCTGTGCTTCGTTTATGTGGGTTCGGCGAGGACACGGAATCGAATTTTATAAGCATGTAGACACCGGACGATATTTGCTTTTGGATTCAGACCAAAATTGTTGGCGGTATGGAAGTCAACGGTTTGAACCCGCTAACTTTGAGCGGCAGTTGGCAGATGCCTTGGCAAGTGAACGGCATCGAGAACAAAAGGCACATAAGGCTGGCCAAACGCATTCGTTAGGCATTCCGGCCATGTGTGCTAACCATGGGAGGAACGATTCATGGACGAAACTTCCGAACCCCGCGAGCAAATACAGGCTAAGCCTTTGCTCTTCGATGAATTGCGCGGTTTGATCTTGGGGGCAAGAGAAAGAGTTGCTCGCGCTGTCAACAAAGAGTTGGTGCTGCTCTACTGGAGCGTTGGTCGGCGCATTCGTGAGGATTTGCTTGGCGCGGACCGTGCCAAATACGGAGAGGGAATTGTCTCGACACTGTCGAGACAATTGGCGGCTGAATTTGGAACCGGCTTCAGTCGTCCTAATTTGTTTAGTATGTTGCGCTTTGCCGAGTTGTGGGCCAACGAGGATGCCGTCGTCAAGCTCGCAGATCGCCTCAGTTGGAGCCACTTTCGCGAACTCCTCTCCATCGAACAGCCGCTTCGCCGTGAATTTTATGTAGAGATGTGTGCCCGGGAAGGCTGGTCAGTGCGAACTCTTCGCAATCGGCTGCAGGGCATGATGTATGAGAGAACGCTTGTGTCGCAGCAGCCGGAAGGCGTGATTCGACAAGAGTTGGCTCGGCTCCGCGAAGAAGATCGCATGAGCCCCGATTTGGTTTTTCGTGATCCCTATTTGCTCGATTTTCTAGGACTGGCTGATACTTACTCTGAAAGAGACTTCGAAAGCGCCATTCTGAAAGAGCTTGAGCGATTCCTTCTTGAGTTGGGCGGCGATTTCAGTTTCGTCGCGAGGCAAAAACGGATGTCAATCGGCGCCCAGGACTTTTATCTGGACCTGCTGTTTTACCACCGATCGCTTCAGCGGCTCGTTGCCATCGAGCTAAAGCTCGGCCGATTCGAAGCAGCCTTCAAAGGGCAAATGGAGCTTTACTTGCGATGGCTCGAAAAATATGAGCGCAAGGAGGCCGAAGAATCACCTTTGGGGCTGATTCTGTGCAGTGAAAAGGATCACGAGCAGATTGAACTGCTGGAGCTGAACAAAGGCGAAATTCGGGTGGCGGAATACCTACTTCAACTTCCGGAGCGCCAGCTTTTAGAAGCAAAATTGGCGGACGCCGTCAGGCGAGCTGAAGAATCCGTTCGGCAGAAGCTTGAATCAGAATCGGGCTGAACCGGTACTTCTCATTTCGTGAGCCACGATCCACCGCGCACCGTTGCGTCGTCGTTTGTGATCCCAGAAGCCCGTCCCTTTCTTGGAAACGCAAACCGGGTCGCACACCTCAGTCTGGCAAGTATCGCGCCTCAGCACACTTGCGGCAAACGCTGTGCAGATCAGCCCCGGGCACATCTGCCAACGTAGGCCCCGAAATCTCTTCCAGTTCAAAACGAAGATCCTTCCAAGCAGATCGCACTGTCGAATATTAAGCCAGCGTTGATACCGTTCCTTGAATTTGGGAGCGATGCGCGCTCACCGTTGCCATTGTGCGATTGCTGTTTAGTCCATCGGGGTCTTCTCTTCTGACCAATTCTCTTGGCCTAGCTTTTTGGCAAATCTCGCCGTCCTGCGCGCTTCACTCCCTTACTTTCCGCGGGACCCCCACAAACAATTTCACAACTACTCGCAGAAATTGCTCGTTTGAAATTCTGTGTGTACCCACAGAAAGCAGTCGCTTGGCTTGGAAGTCGGCCAAACGCTTTTCACGTCCAAGCAGATTGGGCAGAAAAGAGACAAACCGAAAATGTTCCTCAACGAGCAAGTAGCACTGGGCTTCACGGGCGGTCAAGCCCGCACCGCGTACACCAAGAACGGCACTCCCGTGACGAAGTTTTCTATGGCGACCAAGACGTCGTGGAAGGATAAAGACTCCGATGAGTGGGTCGAGAAATCTCAATGGCACAACGTAGTTGGGTACGGGCCAGTTTTTGCCGCGCTCGCAAATCGTCTTGTCAAGGGCGCTTACGTCCTGGTCCAGGGTGAGCATCAGACCCGGCAATACGACAAGACCATCCAAGTCCCGAACGGAAACCTGATGATCGAACACGTCATCAAAGCCACTGCGGTGGAACTCAAGGCCAATACGATCAAAATTCTTGATCGCACAGCACGCGAAGAAGACATCGCGACCGATGAGCCACGCGACGACGCGGCGAACTAATTACATTGGGGAGGCCTTCCTCCCCATTTATTTTGTTTTGAGGATGGCGCGCTCCCAAGCGCGCAAAAGTGGATGAGTTTCCGTGGAAGCCAGCCTTCCCGATAAAGCTGTGCCTGCTGTTGTCGTCCCATCGTAGCTGACGGTCAAGGCTTAAATGCACTTCGCTTCGCTGCGGCCTTGACTTACGCCAGCTCCCTGGTCCTGTGCAGCATGCACACGACTAAAGGAGATTTTCATCATGACAAACGACAAAGTTGGCGCACTCGCCGAACAGATCGAGAACAGTGTAAATGAATTGGCCGCAGAAACAGATGCGGTCCGCAAGAGCGAAGTATTCCGTCGTTGGCTCGACGCCATGGCGCAATTTTCGACGTACAGTTTTGGAAACCAAATGGCCATTTCGGTGCAGTGTCCGACGGCATCTAAAGTCGCAGGTTTTCAGACGTGGAAGCGGTTGGGCCGGCATGTGAAGAAAGGCGCGAAGGGAATCGCGATTCTCGCACCGTGTCTGTACAGTAAGAAAGTTGAACCCGAAAATGCTGATAGCCCGACCGTGAAACGCCTATCTGGTTTCAAAATCGCATTCGTATTTGACATCGCCATGACGGACGGTGATGCGCTACCAACTCTCAACGAAAATAGTGCGGGCGCCGGCGGCGAAGAATTGCTACCGCGCCTCGAAGCTGCTGTGCAGAAACTGAACGTTGTCCTTGATTACGAAGAGATTCGCGAAAGCGGCGTTGAAGGCTACTCGACCGGCGGACGGATCGTGATTCGGCAGGGTCTCTCTGTCTTGGCAAAATGCGGGGTCGTAATTCATGAGGCCGCGCACGAGATTTTGCACCAGCATGACAACCGCGCCGAGGCGAATAAGAAGACCAAGAGCCAGCGCGAACTGGAAGCGGAGGCGACTGCCTACGTGGTGATGCGGCATTTCGGAATCGAACATGCAGCTTCCAACTACTTGGCCACGTACAACGTTGATGGCGAGCAGCTGCGTAATTCACTCGAAACCATCAGCGGCGCGGCGAAGCGATTGATCGCCGCCATCGAAGGCGTTAATGCCGAGCCAGACGACTCTCTCGGAGCCGTGCCCTAGCCGGCACCTCATTTATGCCGCTGCGTTTCAGGGTCGCTTTTTCGGCGGTAGCGGCATTTCAATGAACTCGAAACCACCGGGCTTCGCTGCGTCCACTGCTGCCACAATCTTTGCGGCGTATTCGC
Source organism: Bryobacterales bacterium (assembly GCA_003167495.1). Taxonomy (GTDB): domain Bacteria; phylum Acidobacteriota; class Terriglobia; order Bryobacterales; family Bryobacteraceae; genus Bog-105. The sequence continues at coordinate 44,900 of PMSX01000258.1, forward strand.
TGACAATAGGCCAAATGTTCGAGCCGAGAACTACAAGCGCGAATCGTCCGCTTCGCCAAGTCTTGTTGGTATTTAATATTTTGATCTGCCGTAACCATCACCGCGAAACCGGCGGATTCCGCTTCGGCGAGAAGCATTCCGTTTTGAACCCTGGTCCAACCCATTTGCGGCGATGTCGACACGCCGTGGTGCGAAAGAATGCGCGCTACGCCGGCTGGAACATTGTTGTCGAGAAAAACTCTCATCAGCGCACGGTGCGCGATAGGTTGCCGTGCTCCGCTGCGTAGTTAAGGACCGTTCGAATGTCCTCTACCGGCACGCCGGGGAACTGTTCGTGGATTTCTGCGATGTCCAATCCCGCTTCGAAGTTGCCAACGACGGTGTCCGGCGTGATCCGGAGACCGTTGATGTTGGGCGCACCATGAAGCTTGAGCGGATCACGCTGGATGATCGAGCATCCGGTCCATGTCTGCGAGTGAGCCGCGCCTGCACTACCCGGCTTGGGCGCGTTTGGATGGGACCGAAGGGACGTCCGCTGCAATTCTCTTGGGGGGAATGAGCACATCAAGAATCACGAGAGTGAATATGGACCGAATGGCCATGCGACCCGCGGTTTTGAGGGAGGTAAGCTAACTGAAGTGTTTGATATGCCTGACGGAACTGAGGTTAGAAGAAATCAGATCCCGGCGCAAGGTCAGGGAGCTTCCGATGCGAAACTTGACCCTGCCCCACCAGCGGAGCTCGTCGACAGTATTCGCGCCGGCGACTGCGTTCTCTTTGCAGGCGCTGGGCTAGGAGCTCGGGCTGGTGTACCCACTTGGAACCAGTTCCTGGAACAACTCCGGCTTTTTGCGCTTGAGAATCAGATCATTAGCGATTCAGACAGCGACTCCTTCGTAGCGGCCCTAAAGAATGGCGACCGAGATTCTGTCGCCGATGGCTTGGTTCAGGCGTTTGGGGAGAAGAGGCAGATGCTGCAGGATTTCTTGCGTCGATCGTTTCCCGAACCAACTTCTCTTTCTACAGCACATCGACGACTCGCCCAAATTCCGTTCGCTACCGTTGTCACAACAAACTACGACACCCTGCTCGAAAAGGCTTTTCCCGATTTTGCTCAGTCGGGTTTGTTCACCCCGAAAGACGCTGAAGCGCTGCTCGATGCTCTGTCACAAAGGCGGCAGTTCATCCTAAAGCTTTACGGAATCATCGAACGCCCCGACACCCTGATTTTTGCGCCGATTGAGTATCGCGAGGTAATTGCCTCCAATCTGTCCTTCTCCAAATTCGTCGAGGGCTTTTTCTTCTCCCGCAGCTTTTTATTTATTGGCCTAAGCCTAGAGGGCATCCAGGACTTCCTCTCAGGGTTCGTATTTCGCGGAACCGCCCGCCGTCGACACTTCGCCCTGGTGGCTGTCAGTGGCAAGGCCTGGAAATCTAGAGCTAACCTCTTAAAGCGCCGCTACAATATCGAAGTCTTAAGCTACCCGGTCACAGAAACTTTTGTGGAAACCGATACGTTCATTGAGAACTTGCTGACTGCTACTGGGCCGCAACAAACGGAATCCAGTGCGCCCCGAACACAACCCGCTGCTCTCAAGCCTGGCATTCGAAAGCTAATACTGGAAGACATAGGTCCATTTGAGCGGCTTGAGGTCGATTTCTCGCCAGATAAGAATTGGAAGGTTCTCCTTGGCGATAACGGCGTGGGTAAATCTACTGCATTGAAAGCGATTGCTACGGCAATTATTGGCTCCGACGCGCGCTCTTATGCTGCTCGTCTCGTTCGCGCCGGAAAGACACGAGGTCGCATCACTTTACTCACAGAAGAGAACCCGCATGGCTATGTGACGGATATCTTAACGAAAGATATGGTGTCCGAGAGCGAAGTGGTAAGTATTCCGACGAGATGTCTGGAGGCTGAGGGATGGCTGGCACTGGGGTTCTCGCCTCTCCGTGTTGTTACCTGGAATCCCTCGAGTGGTCCTCAGAGTATCTCGCAGAAAGGGCGTCCGACGTCCGACGACTTGATCCCACTCATCTCGGGGGAAACAGATCCCCGAATGGATCGTCTGAAGCAATGGATCGTCAACCTCGACGCGACCGCAAAGCCGACCCAACTGAGAGCGCTTACCGGACACACGGATACCGTGAGTTCCATCGTGTTTAGTCCGGACGGACGAAGTTTAATTTCCGGGTCTATCGACAAAACCATTCGTATTTGGGATTCGTGGACCGGACAGGAACTGAGGAAGATCGACGGGCACACCGGAGGGGTTAATGCGGTTGCTGTCAGTGCTGATGGCAAAGTGATTGTATCTGGTTCCTTTGACACGACCGTAAAGCTGTGGGGTGCGGATACAGGTGTTCTCCTCAAAACCTTGGGAGACAGCCACAGTCAAATTCTAGGAGTTGCAGTCAGCGGAGACGGGACCACCGTGGTCTCTGGCTCTGAAGGCGGAAGCGCGCGGGTTGGGTACAGTTATGTGGACGCTGGTTCCCTTCGCATGACGACAGGCAAGGCTGGTGCTGTTTGGTCAGTTGCTGTGAGCAAAGATGGTCAAACGGTGATCGCCGGCTTCGACCTTGGTAGTCTAACAGTCTCCGACACGGCAGTCGGTCCCGACGAGACCGTTGGCCGTGAACGACAAGTAATTGCTGTACCAGGCGGTGGAATATGGTCCGTCGGAATCAGTGACGACGCGCGCCTGATAATTGCTGCTTCAGAAAGCGGCTCAGTTACGCTCTGGGCGACCGACACGGGCCTCCCGATCCGAACTCTTCAGCCCGGCAGAAGCTGTGGGGCGCTTTGCGCCGCCCTTTCATCCGATGGTCGTACAGCAGCAGCGGGCTGGATGGACGGTGTGATTAAGGTTTGGGATGTAGAAACAGGGCGCGAGTTGCTGATGCTACAGGCACACACCGCTGCCGTTTGGTCGGTCGCCTTGGGTCCCGACGGCCGGACTCTTGCGTCCGCTTCAGCCGATAAAAGTATCAAACTTTGGAACGTCCCAGCGTCTACTACCAGTCGCCAATACGAAACCATTCGAAAGTTTTTTCAGCTTGTTGGCGAACTGATAGATCGTAAGGATATCCAGTTCTCCAGGGTTACCGAGAATTTTCGTGTAATGGTCAGGGTAGCGGAGGTCGGAGAAGAGATCCCGTTGGAAGTCCTGAGCCAGGGACTAACATCACTCATCGGCTGGGTAGGCGTACTCTGCCAGCGACTAAGCGAAACAGCACCGAATCCCGATGAAGACCCACTTCCAACAAACACATTTGCGCTCGTCCTGATCGACGAGCTCGATGCTCATATGCATCCCCGCTGGCAGCAAATGTTAGTTCAACGTCTCAAACGGGTCTTTCCTAATGTGCAGTTTGTTGCCTGCACCCACTCGCCTCTCATAGTAGGCGGTCTCGACGCGGCTGAGGTGGAGCGCTTCGCAATTGAGGACGGTAAGGTGGTCAAAGTCGAGTTTGATCCGGACATGACTCTCGGCCGAACAGATCAGATCCTGACGAGCGAACTTTTCAACTTATCATCTACGCTCGATGTCGCCACTCAGGAGTTGATGGCCGAATATGAGACTTTACTGGGAAAATCGACGCCTGAACCCTCCGAAATCGTGCGGCTCACCTATCTACAAGAACAGCTTGAAAATCGAATACCGCCGTCTCCGTCAGGACTTGTTGACCGTAGAGCGCGGGAACTCTTGAGCACCCTTCAATCAATCAATTTGTCTTTATTGGAGACCGATTCGCGGAAAAAGCTAGATGATAGGATTGTTCGATTGTCCAGAGCACTAGCGAGGGAGGAGCGCCCGTGATCAAGGTTGTTTTTGACCCTTTGTCTCTAGATGCGCAATCCAAACAGTGGTGGGAGGACTGGCATAAGAGGGCCGAGGCGGCCACGGACGAAGCGATATACGCTTTTGAGAGTTGGCTTGAGCAAAGGCCAACCGGCGCATTCAAATTCACATTTGACGACGCAATCTGGAAGGCACTGAAAGATTGGATTCGGGACAAGCTATTTTTTGGCAAATGTGCGTATTGCGAAAGTCAGATCATTCGCAATCCCACGCACGCTGAGCATTACCGCCCAAAGGGCGCGGTGAAACGCAAGACTGCAAGTGGCGTTCTGAAAACTGCCGTCTGCGAGATGATGGATCCGGTTGCGGTGACGATTCCTCATCCAGGCTACTTCTGGCTTGCATATGACTGGCGAAACCTTGTACCTTCCTGTTACGACTGCAATACCGGGATGGGTAAAAAGGAACGTTTCGACATTAAAAGCGAATACAAAATCCTGATCGGACTTGGGCCGGCCGAGATTGATGCTTTTCCGGACTACGCCAAGCCGCGGCAAAGTAAAAAATGGCCGGGTTACTACTATCTTTCGCCGGTCGGTCTTGATCAACTCGAACAACCCTTTTTGCTTAATCCTCTCAATCCAACTGAAGAACGGTATCCGCAAAAGCATATTCGTTTTGGTGTGGGCGGCTTGATTATGGCAGTGGACAATAGCGAAATTGGCTCTATGACGATCGACACGCTGAAGCTCAACGACGAAAACCTTCGCATCGCTCGCCAGGCAGCGCAAGAAACCTGCGCCGACAAGTACTATGATCGAATGCGCAACGTCGACCGCTCAGACGTCAAAGCTTTATTGAACGAATACAGGCAGGGCCGCTATCCCTACTCTGCTGCTGCTTTAGACTATTTGAAAATCCGGCGCCGCGAGGAAAATTCGATATTCAGCCTTGATGGCGAGTGACGTCGCAGCCCAGCCAATCTTTGGTCTGAGCCGCGAAGCTACAGCAACCGCTGCCTATGGTTAGTTCCTTTGTGAAGCATCGGCGTCGGAAACGGTCGGTAATCCAACACTTTCAGAATAAGATGAGATATCTTCACAAGACGGGCGGGGAACGATGGCGAAAAATATTGTGGTTTGTGCGGATGGAACTGGCAACAAATTCTCTGATAACAACACTAATGTTGTTCGCTTGTACAGCCTTCTCCAGTTGGATGATCCAAGCCGCCAAGTCGCCTACTACCACGGTGGCCTCGGCACAATGGGCGATCCCAGCGCTATTTCACAGATCTCTAAACGCTGGACAATGGTGAAAGGTTTGGCCTTCGGCTACGGCCTAACACGCGACATTGGAGACTGCTATTCCTTCCTAATGGATAGCTTCGAACAAGACGACCGAATTTTTCTGTTTGGTTTTAGCAGAGGTAGTTACACGGTCCGAGCGTTGGCAGGACTGCTTCACATGTTCGGCTTAATACGCCCTGGGCATTATAACCTTATTAGCTATGCAACTGAAATGCTGAAGGCTAAGCAGGATCCACGCTCCTTTCAGATCGCAGACGAGTTCAAGCGTACGTTCTCGCGAGCCTGCAAGCCCCATTTCATCGGCGTTTGGGATACGGTGAGCTCCGTCGGTTGGGCGTGGGACCCGCTGCATATCCCCTATACGGCAAAAAATCCCTCCTTGACGATCGGCCGCCACGCGATTGCGATCGATGAGCGTCGTTGCTTTTTCCGTCAGAATCTATGGAGCTCCCCTCTGCCTGGTCAGGATCTGAAACAGGTATGGTTCGCTGGTGTACATTCCGATGTGGGTGGCGGATACCCTGAATCCGAAAGCGGCCTGGCCAAAATCTCGCTGGAATGGATGCTTTGCGAAGCCTGCCGAGCCGACCTGATCGTCGACAACGTTAAGGCGTCCACTGTTCTAGGCTATTCCGGTGGACCGTACTGTCGGCCAGATGCAACGGCTTGTGTGCACAAGTCACTGAACGACGTCTGGATGTTGCTCGAACCGCTTCCACACCGGTACTTCGAGATGACGTGCAATCCTCCGAAATCGAAAGTCATGTTCCCGTTCGGCCGTCGGCGTTACATTCCGCCGGGCGTAACTGTACATGCGTCGGTCAATGAGCGGATTAAACTCGACCACACTTATAATCCAACGAACCTACCTCGCGAAAGGTTGGAGGAGCCTTGGGTACGCTGGGACGGCCCGGTCCTCCGCACTTAGAGTCGTGTAAGGCTTCTCCGCAATCTACGACTACCAGTCCCATTCACTCACGAAGAATGCGTTTAGGAGTTAGCAAATGCCCTTTTACAAGACTGTTCTAGATAAACTCGATAAAAGGTCGGCATCGCAGGTCGCGGATAGTCTATTGCGCTTAAGAAATCGCCTGAAGAAGGAGATACCGCAGCGAAATGTCCTCAAGAGTGTCTTAATTGCGACGTGGAACTTGCGAGAGTTTGGAGCAAATCAGAAGTGTGGCAAACGACTGGAAGAATCGTTGCTTTACATTGCGGAGATTATTAGCCACTTCGACTTGGTCGCCATTCAAGAAGTGAATCAAAATCTCAATGATCTGCAGAAGCTTATGGGGCTTCTTGGCGACTGGTGGGAGTACCTGGTGACTGACGTCACTGCGGGTCGGTCTGGTAATGAAGAACGGATCGCGTTCATATATGACGGACGCAAAGTTCGCTTCGACCACCTAGCTGGCGAGCTCACTTTGCCGCCCCTCAAAAACGCGGTACGGCAACCTGCCAGGAGCCCTTTTATCTGCGCATTTCGCACGGGTTGGCGGCGGCTTTCATTGTGTAGTGTTCATATTTATTATGGGACCAGTAAGCCGAACGACAGCACGCGTGTCTCCGAGATCGCAGCAGTATCAAAGCTTCTCGCAGATCGTAACAACAAGCGTCAAAACGTGGCGGATGGTGAGCCGGAGAACGTGGTGCTACTGGGCGATTTCAATATTTTTAATCAATCGGGCGACCGGACGAGCGAGGCCCTGGCAGCTAACGGCTTCGTTGTGCCACGTGCTTTTCGGAAGCTCTCGGGCAGCAATCTCGCGGGCGACAAGTACTTCGACCAGATCGCGTTTCACGATCCGAAAAAGCGGGTTCGTACTAATTGCGCCGGTGTGTTCGACTTTACCCCAACAATATTTGGGCCCAACGACGCAGAACTTCACCAAGAAGCGATGGAACGTAGCGCGCCACAACAGTACGCTCGTGCTAAGGACAAAGTAAAGTTCTACCGAAACTGGCGGACGTTTCAACTTTCAGATCACTTGCCGCTGTGGGTTGAACTCAAGACCGATTTTAGCGATGCTTACCTCGCGACGGTAATGCGGGGGAGATCAAAGCCCGCCATTCCGTAATTCATTGTTTTTTGACCGAGTTGAAGTACTCTCGAAATCTTGCGAAGGCGGTTATTTGCGTCAAATCACTAGTCTTTTGGAAGTTTTTCGGAAGCGAGGAGCCGTGACTAAGCGTTCGAACGCGCTCCGGCACTCGGCCAACGGATAGCGGCCAACAAAAGAGTACTCTGCAGTGCCCACGACATGTTTCAGAATGGTAGGGTGACGCGTCGTTCGTCTGCCAGTTGCTCGCGATTGAGATCGATAAGTTGGATGATTTCTGAGATCACCGAAACCCCTCCAAAACGGCCCTCTGAGCGATCTCGATGTTATTGAAATGGCCAAACGAAAAGAAAAAAGGATTTAACTATGCCGTCGGAGACACATCCAGCAACAATTTCAAATCTCACCCTCGGTTTGGAGTATTGGCCGGTAGACTCTCAATTTATGTGAATTTTGCGAAGGCTTGAATGACTGTGACGATTCCGATGATGACTCTACGGCAACGATAAAGGAGTTTTGGATTTCGTCCTGAAAAACGTGGTTGACTTCTGGCGGCTGCTTTCCGAATTGCTTTCTTTTGACGATCAAAATGACGTTTTTCACGGACATTAGAACATCGATGATGAATCCGGTCGATCCCGA
>PMSX01000041.1 GCA_003167495.1 Bryobacterales bacterium
AGGCGGTGGCGGTGGGGGTGGTTATAGCGGTGGGGGCGGGGGCGGAAACGAACGATATGACGGTGTGGGCGGCGGCGGCGGATCTTACATCGATGCAAGCACTCAGGTGATCGAATCCATCGGTAATACCGGCAACGGCTATGTGACGATTGATCCGCTATCGTCAGCCGCACCTGAACCGGAGCCCCTGCTGATTGCGGGAGTGGGATTGTTCGCCATCTTGATTGTTCGGCGATTCCGGTTGGCTTCTATTCGCTGAAGAGGCTTCATTCCATATGAAGGAGACGCGCGACCGCGCGCAAAGGCTTCGTGACACGCCATGATTTGGACTGGTGAACGCTTTGACGAAGATCCTCCAAGGCTTGCTGAGCGGCCAGTTCCGCGGCGCGCTGTGCAGCGAATTCCGCGGAGCGTTGAGCAGCAGTCTTAGTTAGTTGTTCAATCTCTTGAAATAAGTACAGGTTCTGCTGCCGCATCCATTGTAGGGAGCGGGTTGCCCCTTCGTCCTTTGCTCTCATGAGGCGCTGAAAATATAGGGCGATCCGGGGGTCAGCGTCACTTAGCGCTAATGCCATGCTGCGGAGTTCGTCCACAACTTCTTTGGTTTCTTCCAAAAGGCGCCGCCGATAGCGGGCATCGGGCTCTACGTAAGTTCCTTTGCACCACTCGTTCCAGGAATGGAGAAAGACAATCCGCTCATCAGGTGAGTAACGCCGGCGAGTATCGAGCAGGGCTTGAGACAACCAGAGCTTATAGGCGTCATTGTCGATATTGATGTGAACCGTGGCTTGAGAGCCATAGATGGGTGTGTCATCCCAAGGCGCCATGACGGTGCGAAAGCGCTTGTAGTCGGGGAAGGGACGACCCATGTGAAAAGAAGCGAATTGTCGATAATCGACAATTCGTCCCTTGAACCCATCCGTCAGGCCAAGGTGCTCGGTGTCCTGCCATAAGACCTGCTCAGGAACAAGATTGGAAGGGATCTCGTAAGTGGCGTCAAAGCCGAGCGCCTTGGGTTGCCGCGAATCAGCCCAATCGTCCACCATTACCAAATAAAGACCGGGAAACCCATGCTTAGCCACTTCGTCCCGCCATATATCAGTCGATTGCAAAATGTTCGGGAACAAGCGGGTGTTGTCAATGGCCAGGATCGGCTTGCCTGCGACCTTGACATAGCGGTCATCGGCGAAAACAGGCAACAATTCCCGAATAAAGGCCAGATCGTCCGCGGGCGAATGATTTTGCGAAATAATGATTTCGTTATCGCCACCGTCCCAGCGCCGAGTCCAGTTTTCATTAGCCCACAAAAAAAAGAAAGGCGCTTTGATGTCCGATTTGATGTAATTGTCAATCGGCTTGTAGAGCGGTTTCTTGCGGTTGAAATAGTAGAAGTAGAAACAAAATCCGGCAATGCCGTGGTCGTTTGCAAGCTTGATCTGCTCGCGCATCACATCCACAGAACGAAGGTCGTAATACCCGAGTTCGCCTGGAACACGCGGCTGATAATGCCCCTTAAACAAAGGTCTCGCATTGATAACGTTGTCCCAGTCGGTAAAACCAGGCCGATGCCCGTAATCATTTTCGGCGATGGGGTGAAATTGGGGCAGGTAAAAAGCAAAAATGCGGGGAAACGAATCATCTTCGGGTTCGGCTGATGTCTGAATTGAGGGACTAGCGAGCATCGCGGCCATATGGGCGGTTGTCGCGTAAGTTTCGGTCACCGTCGAGGCGGGGCACGGCCGCAATCCTTCGCCTTGACCGTAATGCAAATAGTGCCGTAAAGGATCGGTGACGATCGCCAAATCGGGGCGCTGGCTGTTATACCAAGGGGCATCGAAACCATGTCCAGGCGAGTGACCAGATTGAACGCCGACTGTGATGAAATAATCGAGCGGATCAACGCCATTTTGGGCGGCGTCGGGATGATGGGTGACATACCAGGCGCGATCGAAAAGCCCCGATTCCACCACCATGCGCCGGTAGTTAGAGTCCACCGTCGCCAATGCCACGGGCTGGGGAGCGACTTCCGCATTGTCTTGGGGTTGTCTGTCTCGCTCATCCAAAATATGCGCCAGGTAGCGGGTGGCCGCAATGACGTCATCCAAGGGCAGTTCGGCCACCGCTCCCGTCAGGTTGCGCAGCAAACGCACCTCGGGCGAACTGCTGGCATAGAAACCGGTGAAGGGCGTATGTTGGCGGAATAAGCCGATCCGCCCTAATAAGACGATCCCAGGTGTTTCGACCGCATTGGCCAAGTGGGCGGGCCCGCTGTCAATACCGATGTAAAGGTGGGCTCGACGGATTACTTCGGCCGCTTCCAGCAGACTGGTGCGATTGACCAAGTCAATCAGCAAAGAGCTATGGGCAGTGGATGCGGCCTCCGGCGCGTTCCGATCTCCGAGCTTCTCTTTCGTGGAACCGACCTCAACCACTGGTATCGCAAGCTCTTCGACCAGAAAGCGCACGAGGGAATGCCATTTTTCGTCGGGCCAGTGCTTTTCGGACGAGTTTGATTCGCGGTGAATGACGCAGTACCGCGACGGCAATCGCAGTTCATCGACTGCGATCTTGTCTTCATCCCGGACATAGACCCGCGGCTGTGCCGATAACTTGGGTAGCCCCGCACCTAGAGAAAAAGCTTCAAGGATTGCCCCATAGTCGAAATATTCGTAAGCATTAATAAACGGGTTCCCATGCTCTTTGATCAACGGGACGTGGCACCGGTCACATACACGTAAATTAACGTGCAGATCTACGATCAGATCGTGGCTGCTGTGTTTGCAGAACTTGATCCAATCAGTCAAACACCCCAGTATGAGGGTCTGGTCAATGTGTGGATTTGCATCGATGAGTTCACGATATGGGCTGCACAC
>PMSX01000033.1 GCA_003167495.1 Bryobacterales bacterium
ATATGCTGAGTGCGGGACGGGAGTCCACTACTCAAGACTACATGAGCTTGCTGCTTTTTCCCCTGCTTTGGATCGCGTTTCCGTTGGGCGTATTCTTTTGGAAGCAACTGTCCATCCAGCTGCGGATCGCTCTTGTCGTCTGGACCATTCTCGACCTTTCCACATGGGTTGCCGCCGGCACCAATAAGGGAATAGCCGACTTCGTGTTGTTGTTGCCATCTCTATTGGTGGCGCGGAGACCAAGTATGCTGGCTACTTTCAGATTGCGCAGGGTGGGCGGGGCCGGCCTGATCGCGATCTTTGGCGTGGCCCTGCTACTCATCTTTTTCTCGATGGGCATGGTTGGACGCTCGGGCGGTCGGCTGTCATTGCGAACCGACCCGGCAACCGGAGTTGGGGTGGATCCTGACAACCTCGTACTTCGATATCTTCCGGATGGGACCGATGGGCCAATGGCATCCTTAATGAACTATTTTAGCGGCGGTTACTACGGTCTATCTCTTACTCTGCAGGAACCCTTCGTCTTTTGCTACGGCGTCGGGAACTCATATTTTCTCGAGGGACTTTCGCGGCATCTCGTAAGCACGCCGATCATGAATGACACCTATCCAGCGAGAATTGACGTAAGAAGCTGGGATCTGTACGGCAAATGGCATTCTCTTTATCCTTGGATCGCCAGCGATCTGTCATTTCCAGGCACGATTGTTTTCATGTTTGTGATTGGTTGGTTCTTTGGTCTCGTTTGGATCGATGTGGCGTTCTGCCAAAATCCGTTCGCCGTGTGCTTATTCGCGCTGTTCCTTATAATGTTGTTCTATATTCCGGCGAACAACCAGGTGCTGGGTTTTGCGCAGACCGCACTGCCCTTCTGGACGCTGTTGCCTCTCTGGTTCTTCTCGCGCGACCGCCACGACTTCAAACCGACGGAAATTGTGGCATCGTGACGCATGCCGGCGGGTACCCTCGCGTTCTGGTCGTGGATAGCACGCCCTTCTGCCGCCACGTCAACAACGGCATCGTGAAATCCAACTTATTTCAAGGCTGGCCCAGGGAAGGCTTGGCGCAAATCGTCTATGCCAATGTGCAGCCCGGATTCGATGTCTGCGAGGCTTATTGGGCCCTAACCAAAACGTCGATTGTCCTAGGAGCAGTCGGGCTGGCCCGCGACGAATCGTTGCGAGGAACCGCGGCGTTGCCCGGCACTATGTTCGACCCGTTAGAGGCGCACGCGTTTGAAGCGCGACCTGGAATCGAGCGCATGTTGTCGCGTTTGAGCAGCGCTATTCGCGTGCCGATCGGGGAGACAGTCCTGCGTCTTCCCTCGGCCAAGTCACGGCGCCTCACAGCCTGGATCAGGCGGTTCGCGCCGGAGGCCGTCTTTACCATGGGAGGTTTGACGCCAATTCTTAGGTTGGCGGCTCTGATTGCACAGTCCGAACGGGTTCCGTTAATACCTTACTTCACCGATGATTGGGTAACTTGCATTTATCCAAGCGGCCCCTTCCATTCCTTGCTCCGGCGCAGTTTCGCGCACTGGTTCAGGCGCTGCCTCCAGTTGTCCACGGTACGCATGACCAGCTCAGCGGCCATGTCCAGAGAGTATGAGCGGCGATATGGTGGCCGGTTTGAAACGTTCGCAAATCCAGTCGAACCGTTCGAAGCGCATGAGGAGCCCAAGCGGGCCTGCGTTCAGCTCTGCTTCATAGGCTCGTTGTCGCCGAATCGTTGGCAGCCACTCCGAGCAATCGGCGTCGCCCTGGAGCGACTCAGGAAACGAGGCGTACTGGGCGAACTTGTAATCTACTCGTTACCTGAAGACTTGCGTAGGTTCGGACAGCATTTCGCAGGTTTCGAAGCGATTGTTATCGGGGGCACTGTCGCGCCGAGCGAAGTCGGGAGACGGCAGCTTGATGCCAATATTCTTGTTCATGTGGAGAGTTTTGACGCGGAGAGCCGGATGCTCACCCGTTATTCATTGTCCACCAAAATCCCTCAATATATGATGGCAGGGCGTTGCTTGCTGGCTGTCGGACCCGCCGAGGCGGCATCCATCCGTTACGTCCGTGATTCGGGCGCGGGACCCGCGGTTTCAACAGACGACACGTCAGTGCTATGCGACGAACTGGCGCGGCTTCTCACCGATCCTCTTCTTCGACAAGCGTACGGTGTACAAGGCCGGCAGACTGCGGTCTTGCGGCATGACGCGACCACGGCCAGGGAGCAGTTCCGCACGTTGGTAGCTGAAGCATATTCCGACCATGTGCGTGGAGGCGACTCTTGCCGCAGCTAAGTGGGCGAGAAGAAATTGCCGTCGCCTATGTGAGCCTCGTCGTTCCCGACACCCTAGAATTCGCAAACCCACACGTACACCCCGCGGGTATCGACTTTATGCGCAACGTTCTGATCGGGCTGGCGTCGGACCCCGCGGCGCAGGTGGAATCGTTCTCGGCGGAGCCCATGCCTTCGTTCCCGTTAGGTGACAGGCTCCTGGTGCGGGGCCGCGACCTGCAATTGACGAAGAGTACGTCCACCACGACCGTGACCTACCTGAATGTAACGCCGATCAAACAGGTTCACATTGGCCTTTCGATATTGGCGCGGCTCATCGGTTGGGGCATTCGCGCACGCGACAAGCGACACCGAGTCATATTCTCATTTAATCTATCGGTTCCGCATCTGGCTTTTACGGTAGCCGCGGCGCATCTCATAGGGGCCAAGCCGCTGGTTTGGATCAGCGACGTCAACATGCCGGGCGAAACCGTGGCGAACAGCGTTCTGCTACGGATCGATTCTTGGATCGGAAGGAAAATGCTGAGGTTTGTGGAAGGGGCCATTGTAGTTTCGGACGCGATTGCGCGGGACTACCTGCCAAACTGCTCCTATATCCGAGTTGACGGCGGAGTGAGCCTTCAGACGATCAACGCAACCGGCCGCGCCCTCGAAGGCCGGCGCCCCGTCGAAGGACGGTTCACAATCGTAGCCACGGGAGCACTGAAGGCTTTCAATGGCATTCGGGAGATCCTCGCGGCATTCGACCGGCTGGAGGGCTCGCAATACAGGTTAATCGTTGCCGGGCGAGGATCTTTTGGAGACGATGTCGCAGCTGCCGCAAAACGCGATTCGCGGATTGAGTTCCGCGGGTTCGTGGATCACAAAGACGTTCTGGCGTTGCACGCCGAAGCTGACGTGTTGGTCAGCATGAGGCTGACGCAAAGCTCCAATACGGCATACGCGTTCCCCTCGAAGACGTTCGAATACTTGCTGTCCGGCGTCCCTGTCATTACCACTGGAACCGGGCACATGCGGGCTGAGTATGGGGCCTACTGCTTCATCCTCGAAGAAGAGAGTCCGGAGGCGTTGGCAGCGATGCTACGGAA
>PMSX01000306.1 GCA_003167495.1 Bryobacterales bacterium
ACCGGCGGCAAGACCGCCGGCGCTACCCGGGTACGCGCCGTCCGCGAAATACTACGATACTTGCTGTCGCTGGCTCCTCAGGGATGCCGTCGCTGAAAATGAGCAGCCAGTCTCAGTAGGCAAGCTCGATGCGACGATGAGGATGCGGCTCATGATTCGCCTTTACCGCGCGGGCGAGGATTTAGGCTCGAAGTTCTCCAGCAGCCACAGTTCGACAGGGTTAAGGGTACGCAAAATGATTTGTTGCCCGTCCGGACTGATATACGGTACTCCCCACTTGTGGGCAGTTGGAAAGTCTCCTAACCGCTCCGGCTGTCCACCGGAAGTCGCTACGCGGAATAGACCCGGTTTTACCCCGTCATCGGTGTTCTGATAGACGACCCAGTTTCCATCGGGCGTAAATGCGATGGGCGATCTGTCATTGAGCGACACCAGCGTCCTCCAATCACCGCCCGACATGGGCCGAATCTCGAGTGCCTCCTTTTTCCACCGACCGATCCAGCGCTCGTCAGGCGAGGCCGCCAGAGCTTCGCCCAGAACGGTCTCATGCTGTGCGCCGATCTCCCAGCGCACTATGCCCGCATTGGTCGAGGCGTAAATCGCCTTGCCATCGCGGCTGCCAAAAAGCGGGTTCATCATGCCCGGGACGGGACCGAGCCGTTCAGCGCGACCGGAATCGATTGAAATGGAGATCGCCTCGAACTTATTTTCTGGCGGGGGCGTTAGCTGAACACAAAATAGACTGGGCTGTACGGACGACCAGAGGCAGCCTACGAGAAAACCTCGATAGAGTTCCCGCTCCTCACCGCTAACAAGTTTGCGGACACGAATTGTGCACTGGTTCTGTCCCGCTGCCGCTTGATCAGTGGCAAGAGTTGCGATTTCCGTGCCGTCTGGAGACCATGCTGGGCTAGCGTTAACGCCGAGCCGCGTCCAACCGAGTGAGCCGTTAGCCGACTGCAGCGTGCCGAGCCAGGAGGTAAACTGGCCGCCCTCGGGAAACACTTGATAGACGAGGGCCCCACCGGCAGTGGTACTCCCGTCCGTAAAAGACCCATAGCGGATGAGAACGGGGTCACCCGCTCGCTGCCCATCTTTGACCGGAAGCAAGTAAAGCCCGTTCACGCTGCTGTCATGAAGACTTATAAAAATCAAGTATCGACCATCGCGCGTCCAGTCCATAGGCCACCCCCGGTCTAAGAGCAAGTGGGGCTCTCCGCCTTGGCTCGACATGATAAAAGTCTTCTCGGAATTGGAGTAAACGATGAACCGGCCGTCTGGCGAGAACCGATAGTCCCAGTCAAATCTTTTCATGTCCGCCATTTTGCGGATCTGGCCATCCGCGACGGAAATCTTCAGGAGTTGGCGCGTCTCGCCCTGACCATCGCAAACGAGAATCGAATGGTTGTCCCAGGACCACGATCCAAGGCCGCAGTGGGTTTCACCTCCGATCTCGCGGTAGCCGGTGCCATCCGTCTTAATCACCGCGTTCGTTTGGGACCTGTCTGGCTTGATCAATCGCACGAGAACGATTGAAAAATCCCGGGAGGGCATGAAGTTCTCCGAAATTTTGCCTTTGGGCTTCAGGATGACTCGCTTGTCCTTACCCGCCAGATCGCTGATCATCAACGCGCCTGTGGCAAGGTCCTTATAGATGGCGCGTTGGCCGTCCGTTTGATAGATCGCTTCGTATGAGTAGTTCGGATAAGGCAGATCGATCTTGCGTTGCGTCATGCTGGGCGGCACCGTGGGCGCGGGATGCTCCCTTTGCTTGAGGACAGCCAGCCTCGCGCTCGCCGTCGCCGCCAACTCACGCTGATCGCGAAAGTCGCGCGCCACCTGTTCATAAAGCTTGACGGCCTTTCCCTGACCTAGCTTTTCGTAGCATTGCGCCTCACGCATCAGCGCCTTTGCCACCAGCAGACGGTCAGACGGAAACTCCGTGACCACGCGCTGATACAGCTTGATCGCCTCCTCCAAATTTCCGGCCGCTTGCTCCTGCGTGACGGCTTTTTGAAATAGCTCGGCTCCGCTGTCGTCGGCCAGCACGGCTATCCCGAACATCAGACCCGCGATCAAGATCCTCAGCTTCATGTGAAATCTCCTTCGATTTCCAGAGTGCGCTTTTTCGGAACGAAAGTCGTCACGGCGATGCAAAATGTATGTCATGAAATTGTGGCGCAGACACTCGTGTCTGCCGCGCCGAGACTCGTCTCGGCGCTCTTACTTCCAAAATATAGAGTATTTCCCCTTCCCAACCCCACTCCTCTTCTATGCCCGAGTTTCAGCGCCGTCTCCCCCATCACCATCCCGAAGGAAAGTGGCTCTTTGTAACCTGCCACCTTCACGGCAGCCTGCCCCAGGCGAAATATCCGCCCCCCGGTAAACTGAACTCCGGCGCGGCGTTCGTTTGGATGGACCGGCACCTCGACACCACCGGGTCCGGCCCGATGCACCTCGGCCAGGAACCGGTCGCGCAAGCGGTAGCCGACTCGCTGCGTCGTGGCGTCGTGCTCGGTCACTATGTTCTGGGGGCCTGGACGATCATGTCGAATCACATGCACCTGCTGCTGTTGCCGAAGGCTCCGCCGTCCCGGCTGTTGCAATCTCTCAAGGGAGCGTCGGCAAGAGAGGCAAACCGCATTCTCGGCCGCACCGGTGAGAGGTTTTGGCAGGCCGAGTCGTATGATCACCGGGTTCGGGACCAGGAGGAGTGGAAAAGAATACGAACTTACATCGAGGAAAATCCTCTGAAGGCAGGACTGGTGCGGAGTGCCGCGGACTATAGATGGTCGAGCGCGTCGCAGCGTTTGGAAAGCGACGAGACGAGTCTCGTCGCGGCAGACACGAGTGTCCGCGCCACGGGCTCGGGGTTTTCTACGCTGTCAAATAAGGTCTATGAATGATCGGCCTGTCGAAGATGAAGAGATGCCGGCTGAGATCGACTTCACCCATGGAATCCGCGGCCTGCACCACATTGCGTCGACCGCAAAGGTCTTCTTGCCGGCATCGATCGAGCGAAGCGTCTGGGAGTACTTTTCCCGAAAGGCAGAGCAAAAAGGCATAGGCCTGTCGGAACTTCTGCGCGACGTGTTGAAGCGTGACATAGCGCGCAAAGGTCCCGGATCCGCGCCGCCAAGGAAGCAAGGAAGACCCTAGCCATTTCGGCGGCGTGATTGACGCCGCGACCGTCTTGCGCGTGTTCCTCATAAAATCAACGAGTCGCTGAAATAGCCAAAACTCCTTAAGAGCGCATAGTCCCTCACGGAACGAATTTATAGCCCACGCCATGCACCGTCTTAATATGCTCCGGCTGCGACGCGTCCCGCTCCAGCTTGGCGCGCAGCCCAGCAACGTGGTTATCCACTGTGCGGCTGGAAGGATACGATTCGTATCCCCACACTTCGTTCAACAGATCGTCACGCGTCACCACTTCGCCCGTGCGCGACGCCAGAAATCGTAGAATCGCAAATTCCTTGCGCGTCATCTCTAACGGCTCTCCGTTGCGGCGCGCCTCGTAACTGCGGAAGTCAATCTGCGTATCGCCAAAACGAAGCTCATCCGGCAGGGCATCGGTTCCATCGTTTCGAGTCTGGCTGCGCCGCAACAACGCGCGCACGCGAGCCATCAGTTCCCGAACGGAAAATGGTTTGGTCACGTAGTCGTCCGCGCCCAGATCCAGGCCCATCACCCGATCCGGTTCTTCGCTACGCGCGGTAAGCATCAGAATCGGCGTCTGTATCCCCTCTCCCCGCAGCTTGCGGCAGAATTCCAAGCCACTCATCCGCGGAAGCATTAGATCCAGCAGGATCAGGTCGGGCTTGCGTTCCTGTTGCAAGTGGTAGCCTGTTTCGCCGTCCGTGGCGGTGATCGCTTCATAACCTTCAAAGCGCAGATTATCGGCCAGGCCGCGCAAGATCGCCGGATCGTCCTCGATCAACAAAACCGTGGTCATGTATTCGCCTTGATCGGAATCAGAATGGAAAAAGTGCTGCCCGATCCCAGCGCACTTTCCACTTCCACGCGCCCGCCGTGGGCCTTCGCAATATGAGCGACGAGCGTCAGCCCCAACCCAGTTCCCGCAATGAGCCGGCTCTCGTGTGAAGGCGCTCGATAGAATTTCTCAAAGACATGCTTCTGCTCATCGGGCGAAATCCCAAGCCCGTGGTCCGCGACCTCGATCACAGCATCTCCGTTGCGAGCCTCTAGCCGCAGATCGATCTCCCGTGCATCGCCAGAGTACTTCATGGCATTCGTAAGAAGATTCAGAATCGCCTGCTCAATAGCGTCGGAGTCAGCTTCGAGCTCGGGCATTTCCTCCTCGACGGAAAAGTGCAGCCGGAATCCCTGCTGTGCCAGCGGAAATTGCATGGCGCGCACGGCTGAACCGGCCACCTCCTCCAATCGCGTCGGCCGGAGGCGGTAGATCTTTTTACCTTGCTCGATCTTTGAGAAGTCGAGCACGTTGTCGACAAGCCTGGCCAGGCGTTCGCTCTCGCCCACAATGGTTTCCAGATACTCGCACTTCGTTTGTTCGTCGCGGGTCCGGCCCATGGCGAGTGTCTCGGCAAACATGCGGATTGCAGTCAAAGGCGTTTTCAGTTCGTGCGAGACGCTGGCCACGAACTGCGAGCGCACTTCGGTCATGCGGACATCGCGGTTGACATCGCGCAGCAGCAAATAGCCGCCAAACACTGCAACGCCCAGCACCAGCGCCAGCACCGCTAGCCAGATGCCAATGGGCACGCCTTGGCCGGCGGTCTGCAACAGGCGATTATCGGACCATTCAACACGCATGCCTGGGAAGGCTTCGCCGAGCGCGTCTCCCTCGGACACATGCGTCCGAAGTTTCACGCCGGGAGGGGCAACTTTGCTAGATGACACGGCCAAAACCAATCCAGGTAGAGGCGGCTGCGGAGAGGTTATGGTGATCAGCCACGGTTCCCCGCCATACGGAACCCAAACCGGGCTGGCTGCCGCGCCTGACTCAACTTGCGCCCGGACACGCGGAAAATCCCTGGCCAGAGCCTCAGCCTGTTCGATTTGAGCAATGCGGCCCGATAATCTCTGTCTTAGTTGTGCAGTCTGCGCAATGGGAAATGAATCGAGCAGCGTGCGGACCATATACAGTTCGGGCGGCGCGAGCTGGCCATCGCCGTTCACTTCTTTGCTGAGAAAGGCCAGGACTACATCAGGTTCGCTCCTCAAATTCAGCAGTCGCTCCGCTGCATAAAAACGGAAGCCGACTCCTTGTTCGTCTCTGGCCTCCCCCGAATCGTTGAGCAGAACGCGATATTGACGGGAAGCTTCCTCTGTGTTGGATGTCTTCGATAACGTTCGTGCCAGCAGCAGGCGCGCCTCCCCGCTTTCCAAAGGGCTCCGGGCTGACGCAAGCGCCATGCGATAGGCTACTGCCGCGGCAGCATAGTCTTTCTTGACAAACTCCTGGGCTTCTCCTTCTTGGCGATGCTGCGCGAATTCCTTTGAAACTGGCGAGTCCGGCTGTGTTGCCGCGTCCCACGGCAAGACCAGGCGGTCATTTTCCAGCCTTGCGGTAAAGATGACTGCTGAGTTTTCAGAGCGGCGTGCCATGCCCGAATTCGGCGAGCGCATCAACCGGTTGATTTCCTGCAGCTTGATCGCTTCGAGGCGCGAAGATAGTTCACGCCGTACCTGGTCGACAGCCGCGTGCCGCTGGTCGACCGCCCGTTTGGCGGCCAGTTCCCGGTCCTGGTAGACAATACGGCCCATCAGTCCGAGCAGGACCCCCGCCGGCACAAGAATAGCCACCAGGAACAGCAAGATCTGTCGCTTGTGGCGGGTTATTCGCATTGCGCCCAACTGCCAACATTCTATGGCTTCTACGGAAGAAGTTGTCACGAAATTGTCAGGCTGTCGGTGACCGCCGAAGCATAACGCAAAAAAAGGATCTTTATACCAGCTCGATTGCCACGCGGTGGCCTACCATGGCCGCCGCCCGTTGAAGGCTCTATAGCGTGATGTCGTCCTTCGCACTAAGCAGCCGGTCGGCGAGCTGCCACGCGACGACCTCTTTGACCGCCTGCGTTTGCGCCTCTTCCAGATCGCGACCCGAGTGAGCTTGCTAAAATCAGAAAATCATGGCACCGACTGCCACACGCCATCTCAGCATCGCCGAATACGAAAAGCTTTACGATAGTGAAGCTGGTTGGGAGTATTGGTTCGGTGAAGCTCGTCGCAAACCAGTGCCCACACACCTTCACGCAATCCTACAGTTCTTACTTGGTGAACTCCTTCGACTCGCGGGTTATATTGCAGCAGGAGAAGCTGACCTTCGTATTGTTGACAATTGGCGTCCACGGCCTGACGTTTATGGTGTTCTCGGAAAATTGGAAGGTCCTTACGCTACCCGGCCCGTGGACGTTGTCTTCGAAGTCTTGTCCGATGGCGACGACATTCTAACGAAGTGTAAACACTACACCGAAATCCAGATTCCGGCGATCTTTGTTTTTGATCCTGATCGACAGACCATCACCAGTTGGGACGGAGCGAAGCTTGTGCCCGTCACGGACGTAAAGTTAGGAAATGGTGTGACCATCACGGGCGCTACAATCTGGTCCGAATTTGCGAAGCGGCAACAACGACAGCCGCCGCCCGCATCAATGATAATCTGAAGCCTCCAGCCTCCAGGATCACCACTTCAAAGAACTCAAGAAGCCGCTCCATTAAGCTCCAACCAACAACGTTCGCATTGCGGCCGCAGCGGGATGAAACTCGCCGTCACCATCGCGTGACGCGATAGGTGGGCCAACCACCAAGCGTCTTTGTTATCGGTTTTGTGCCCTTTGCGCGCCTTCACTTCGTGCGGGTTGGCGAGCGCCACTTTCACGAAGGTGCGGATTTCCGACCGGACCTCCCCATTCGCCGGTCCCGTCATCACGCACACCACGATCCCCCTGCAAAATTTATTGCTGAACAAGAACAATTATTGCCAGAACGTATATTTTCTGCTTTGACTCGTTCTATACTCATGGATTGTGGTTACATCACACGACACGATACCTCATCCTTTTGAGTTGTAGATCTCCGTATGGCACAACTTTTTAGACCAGTTTCGAACACTATCGCGAATGTGTCTATCGCTGCGGTAGTCTTGTTGGCTTCAACCACTTTGGGTGTGGCCTATATGATTGATCGCGGCAGTTGGATTACCTCCGTTCAACAAGCCCCCGAACAGCCCATTGCCTTCAGTCACAAACACCACGTAAAGGATGACGGAATCGATTGCCGCTACTGCCACACCAGCGTCGAGACATCGCATTTCGCCGGATTGCCCGCCACTGAAATTTGCATGACGTGCCATTCCCAAATCTGGAACAACGTAACAGCGACGCAGGCGATTCGCGATAGCTGGGCGAGCGGCCAGTCTATTGCCTGGACGCGCGTCCA
>PMSX01000277.1 GCA_003167495.1 Bryobacterales bacterium
GGTTGGAAACTGGTACCAAGGCGGTCGAGTGATCGGGCGGGGTGGGGATGGCTGACATTTTGGTGAGACTCCTTTTATGCATAATAACGTCCTTTATCATGCATAAGCAAGCCACCGCAAGCGAACACTTAAATTTTTATTTGAAACGACCGTTGCGCAATGTAGTGAATTAGGGTATCGTCGAAAAGAAGCCCGAACTCCCATAAGAAAGAGCGACTTCCCTGCCCTATGCCCGCAAAACCCTCTTACGCTCGTCGTCTAAAACCGGTGATCGCCAAGCTACAGGAGAGTTCAGCCACCTGGATTGGCCGCCGCGATCTGGAGGAATTTCTGGACGTATCCAAGACCGTCGCCTGGCGCATCCTTCGCCACTGCAAAGCGCAAAAAGGGCCGGGTGGCGCGCTGCTCTTTGAGCGCCAGCAACTCATTATCCGGCTGCAGGAACTGGCGGCCGAGGGAGGCGTCATCGCGCGCGAAGTGGCACGCCGAGCGCGTGTCGAGGAGCAGCTTCTTGCTATGCGTTCGTACCTGCACACCCGTCAAACAAAGGTGGTCCGGGATGAACAGGCCCCTGCCCTGGTGAGCACACGCTTTCAGAATCTGCCGGCCAACATCACCTTCACACCCCAGTCGTTGCGGATCGAATTCTACGGCACCGAAGACTTCCTCGCCGCCGTCGGGGCCATCGTCTACGCCCTGCAAAACGATTACCACGCCATCAGCGCGTTCATTGAAAAAGGCTAGAGAAACGAAGCGCGCCAGCTTCCAGACGGCCTGCTCAGCTGGGCGCTTCCGGTTGCTGTGGTTCCCTTCCCTGCCCCGAGATTCGCTCCACAAAAGCATTGCCAAGCCGATGCGCCCGCCTATGCTCTCTTTTTCGCCCCTCCTTATCTAGTATCGATAGCTATCGATAGCTATCGATAGGTGTGATATCAAAGGCTATCATAGGATACTAATTTAATGATCAAACTGTCTGTTTTATCAATCGGTTGAAATGTATAAGATAGATATTGGTAGCTACTAGTATCGATAGCTAACAATATCATTGACAAGCCGATAGCTAGCGGCTTATTCTTATACCGGAAGGGAAGGGAAGCATGCCATGTATTGTTTTCGCGAATCCGAAGGGGGGCGCGGGAAAGTCTACGAGCGCCGTGATCCTCTCCTCGGAACTGGCGCTTAAGGGAGCGGCAGTCACAATTCTCGACGCCGATCCCAACAAGCCAGTGTCAGCCTGGGCGAAGCGGGCGAATTGCCCAGCCAACATCACCGTACTGGCCGACATCTCGGAGACGACGATCATAGACGAAATTGAGGCGGCCGTATCAAAGACGCCTTTCGTAGTCGTGGATCTCGAAGGTACGGCGTCGATGATGGTCGCTTACGCGATAAGCCGGGCCGACCTGGTCATCATTCCGATTCAGGGCTCGCAGTTGGATGCCGAGCAGGGGGCGAAAGCAATTGGCCTGATCAAACAGCAGGAACGAGCGTTTCATCGTTCCATACCATTTGCCGTGCTGTTTACGAGAACGAACTCCGCGATTAAGCCTCGCACATTGCTGCATATTCAGCAGGAGTTTACAACCCATGGCGTGCGGTCGTTTGAATCGCAGCTTAACGAACGCGAAGCTTTCCGCGCGCTGTTCTCATTCGGCGGTACGCTCGAATCTCTCGACCCCAAGCAGGTAGGCAATCTGGACAAGGCTATTTCAAACGCTCGGGAGTTTGCGGCTGAGGTTGTCGCGATGCTTCGCGGCGAGGTCGGTCCCAAGGGGGATGAGAAAGAAGAGGTAATGGCAGATGCCCGATAGAGCAGGACTGTTTAACGATAAGGATGACTTTGATGTGTCGGGCTTCGCGCCGAAGAAACCGCGGGCGGCGGCTTCGGTAGCGCCGCCCGCGGAAGTGGTTCGAAGCGTGTCAGAGGGCGCGTTTCAGAGCAGGGAAGCGGTTGATGCTGTGCCTCAATCGATTCGCACACTACGTCAGCGGCGGCGCCGTACTGGGCGCAATTTGCAATTGAATCTCAAAGCCTCAGCCACTTGGATGGAAGCTTTTTATAAAATCTCTGATTCTCAGCGGTGGACGCTGGGCGAAACGTTTGAGCGTGCCATAGCGGCGCTACAGCGCGAACTAAATCAAAAATGAAACTGGCGGACGGATTTTTGTGTTTGAATAGTTAAAACGGATTTGTCCGATAATGTTTTGAGAAAGAAGCCAAGATGGGCGAACTGAAGAAAGTTTCTCCGGAAGATTTCCAGCTAACGAGCAAGCGCAATTATTCCGCAGAAGAACGCGCCGCCCAACTGAGCCTGTTCTCAGATCTGGCTGGGCTCATTGATGAACGTCAAGCCGGCGATATCGCTTGCTGGCAAGTTGCGCTCTGCCTCATCCTTTGCGGGCTACCTTACGATGAAACTGCGGAGCGATCAGTGACCCGCCGCGCCCGCCTAGCTGATGGTTCTTGGCTCAGCGTTACATTCACCGCAGTCGGGCAACGCCACGAATATGACGAGAACGGTAACCCGGTAAACGATCCGGCGACCGGGAAAGAAAAAGTGACACCGATTCCGCTCCCCTTCGGTGCAGATCGCGGGCCGCTTCATTTTCTGATCAACAAGGCTATTCTTCGGGCGAAAGATTTGGAGCGGCGAGGTTTAGACGCGTCGGCCGCGCGGTTTGTCGAATGGGAAACAGCAACTCAATATCTCACCGAAATGCGCATGGCGCCAGGCGGCAAGAATCGAAGAGACCTTCGGGCTCGCATAGAGCGGATAAAATTCTGTGCGATTACGGTTGTCCGTACGAACCACGGCGAAGACGACGAAACCATGATCGCTCCGGTGTTCAGCCGTTCGCGCTTGCCTAGCAGCATCGACGGATCATCCAAGCCGTCTTCTAAACAAGTCGTCGACGTTATACCGGGCGGGGAAGCCCCGCGGATTCGTGGCGTCGAGTTCAATGCGGATTTCTTCGCCGAAGTCTCGCGCAATCATATGCCCGTTCCGGTTCAGCTTCTCAGGGCCACGATGGGGCGATCACAGATTCAGGATTATGTGTTGTGGCTCTACTGGCGCGCGTTTGCAGCTCGCAAAGACACTCTCATTCCCTGGCGATCGGTGAGAGAGCAACTGTGGCAGAACGATCTGAAGGAAAGGCGTTTATACGCGATCATGAGACGCGCCATCACAACGCTCAAGGCAGTCTGGCCAGAACTTCGCGCAGAAGTGAATCCAAAGCATTTTGGACCGGATGAGAAACAGGCCATAGGGTTGGTTGTGGGGCCGCCACGCGATGGAATCTACATGTTTAGTGTTGAGTCTGCGCGTAAGCAAATTGCGGTAGTCGTGCCGCCGCCATCGAAACGTCCAAAGAAATAAAGGGGGACTTGTAGGTCCGCTTGGCGATTGGGAAGCCCCCCATTCAAGTACTTTTCTGTTTTGTAACCATCGCTAAAACTCTAAATTGTCAGCCACTTTAAATATTCTGATTTCCTTTAGGAAGGGGCGGAAAGTTTCGAGCCAAGAAACGGGGACTTCCGGGTCCGGTTCGACGCTCTTCGCAGATCTGGCCAAAAGCCCGGCGAACAAAAGGGGACTTCCGGGTCCGCTTCCGTAAGGCTTGCAAATCTTGTGGGTTAGAGGGGGACTTCCAGGTCCGGGCCCGGGGTTTTGGGGCGTGTTCAGTTTCAGATTGAAATCCACAAGACGATATGTGCAAATCTCAAAATAAAGGGGACTTCCGCGTCCGTGCGAAGGGACTTTCTGGTCCGTAAAAGGGGACTTCCAGGTACAAAACGGGGGGACTTCCAGGTCCACATCTCAAGATATATACAAGACATCAAGACACAACAAGATTCGGCGCTGTGGAAATAGTGGAATTGTGCAAAACAGCAGCGCAGGTGCCCTCAAATAAGGAAAGCCTGCGGCTAACCTCCTCCAACTGCGCTCTAACGAGCGCTTAAAAAGGTGCGGCTTCGCCGACTCTCAAACCAAAACCCACTTTGACAAAAATTTAAGGAAGGCTAACGCCGTCTTTGAAATGCCCTTCACTTACGCAGGCGTCAAGGTTCCTTCGCATACGCTCGGCCCGCTGCGCGGCGGCTACGCCGACCTTGACCCCCGCTCCGTTTCGGGCACAGCCTCTATTAGGCCCAAGGCGAAAATCCGCCTTGGGCGGCCTCCACGAACCCCAACCCGTTTTTCGGGCTTTCTGGATTGAATGGCGGAAACCGCCATGCGGCGCTCTCCTAGAAAAAACGCAGGGCAGTGAAGCGTCAAGGGATGGGGAGCACTGACTACGATAAAAGCACGAAGAAAAGCCAAAAAAACAGTGAAGCCATTTTGAATGGGGAGCGTCTTCTGGTACTAACGTTTTTGGTTGTAAACGGAGGTACTGAATCTTGGGGGTTTTCTTTTTACGAGATTGCGAAGCGACTTGCACAGTGAAGACGTTTGTCCGCAAGACTTTGGGGTTCTGTTTAGTCGCCGTCCTAGGCTGCTTTGTCGTGATCTGTGTTGCGGTGTTGGCGGTGGGTGTATATCGCTTCGCGACGGCCCCCGATCCACACTCGCCAGAGGCGTTGCTGAAAAAAGCGGACGACATGGCCTGGCTCAACAATTGGATCGCGGCAGAGCCTCTCTATAAGCAAGCCGAGGTTACGTTTGGGCAGCAGCACAAAGCGGCGAAAGCTCTTTACGCTCATGTCAGTCAAATTCCGGCTACCTCGGGGACCAGCGACATCCCTACCTTGATTTGGACTCTCACGCAATACCTGGTGAAGCCCGAGGCACAAGATCCGGAGACGCGGCTGCGCATTCTGATGATCCGTGGCATGGTGGAGACCAATTATGATGCAGCCATTGCTCGGACCACATGGGTGATGGTTGAAGATCTTGCCAAACGCCAGCACCATTATCAGCTGGCGTCTCGCGCCGTGGGAGAGCAGGGAATTGCCGCTTTTTTGTTGGGCGATGTAACGCACGCAAAACAGCAGGTGCTCAGCGCATGGGGGATTGCCAAAACTTTCGGTGATGCCGCCGCGATTGTCCGGTATTCCAGCTTGTACGGGGCCGGCATGGTGCAATTCCACAAGTTCGATGAAGCGATGGGCCCGCTGAATGATGCGATCAGCCGGGCGAAATCGACTCCGGGCATCGGTTATCCGAGCATAGCCGTAAACTATAAGATTTCCGCGTTGAGCGGCTTGGGGCGCTATCCTGAAGCGCTCGCCCTGAGCTCCGAAGCTCTGCGGTACCCGCAGCAATATCATTTGCTGGGCATGCTTTATACCATTCTGGAAACGCGGGGCGAGATCTATGAGCGCATGGGCGATTGGACTCGTGCCATCAACGACTATAAAGCGTCGCTCGACTATGCGCGCCAGATTTCGTATTGGCGCGGCCTGGCGGAAGGCGCCGGCTTTCTTGCTCTGGCGTATGAGCATCAAGGACAACTGCGAGAAGGGCTCGCCGCGATCAATGAAGCGATTAGCGCCAATCAACGCGTACCGGACGAACTGTACTTCGTCCCAAGAAATCTGGCCGTGAAGGCGGCCATTCTGGCCAAGCTTGGACAGACGGCCGCCTCGAACTCGCTGTACCAGAGGAGCGCTGATCTCATAGATTCATTGTTGACGACGGTTCCGACGCCGCAAACAGAGCGGTTGTTGTTGGCGCAACTGAGCAGTGTCTATTCCGGCTACTTCGCATCCTTATGCGATCAAAATCGATATCCGAGCGCGTTTCAGACCATCGAGAAGGCCCGCGGGCGGTTAGAAGTTCAGGCTCTTCAACATCACGAAACCGTGGTGCCCCACGCACCCACGGCGGCTGAAAAACACCTGACAGAGCTGAACCTGCGGTTGATTGACACCGAAGAACCCGAGGCGAGAGACCAAGTGTTGAAGGCCATCGGCGACACCGAACAGCAATTGGACCCGACGTCTTTTGCCCAAAAGACCGCCTCTCATCCGGTCTCGCTTCGAGAGCTCCAGCAGCAATTGAAGCCGTCAGAGCTGGTGGTCGAATATGTGCTCGATGAACCCCGTTCCTACGCGCTCGCCATCACCGCGCGGTCCGTGAGCCGTTATGCGCTCACTGGCAAGGACCGGCTGGAAAGTCAAACCTCGGAATACCGGAACGTGATTCGAAAACAGAAGGAAGATACCGCGTTAGCGCAACTCCTCTTCGACGAGCTCCTCGGCTCGATCCGTGAGTACCGGGCCGCCTCCACTGTGATCGTCGTACCAGACGGGGCATTGCATCTACTGCCCTTCGCAGCGCTGGCGGATCAAGGCCGATACGTGATCGCTTCGCACGCCATTTGCGCCGTCGAGTCAGGCACCGTTCTGGACATCCTCAGGACCAGGCACGGGCAAACCAAGACAATGACGGCGCTTCCCTATGTGGGCGTGGCCGCATGGACCAAAACCCCAGACAACCGCAATGTCATTTTGCGTGCGATCAGCGGCCCGGAACGAAGTGAGCTCATCGCGCTACCGGAGAGCAAACATGAAGTGGAGTCCATCGCAAACGATCTTCCGAAGCCGAGTACTTTGTTATTGGGCGCAGAGGCGACCGAGACGCACTTTAAAGGGCTGCCGTTAAGCGAATACAAAGTGCTTCATCTCGCGTTGCATGGCTATGCAGATCTCGAATACCCGGAAAGATCCGCATTGGTGTTCGCCCCGCAGCAAAGCGGTCGGGACGACGGTCTTTTGCAACTGCGGGAGATTCGCGGTTTGCACCTCAATGCGAGCCTCGTTACGCTTTCTGCTTGTAACACTGGAGTGGGACCGGTAGGCGAGTCGGGTGTCGCTAACCTGGTCGGCGCTTTTGTCGAGGCCGGCGCGGAGAGTGGGGTTTCCACATTATGGGAGCTGGAAGATCATTCGACTTCCCGTTTGATGAAATCGTTCTACGAACATCTGGCACGGCATGAAGAGAAAGCCGAAGCGCTCCGGCAGTCGTTCTCCGTTCCAGAATCAGTCATCCGGGGAGAGCTACGGCCACTCCGAAGACCGGAAGACGCCCTGGAGGACGTGGCCTAGCCGTCCTTACACCGGTTTTCTGCCCGGTTGCTCCCCAACACCCTAGTCTAAGAGGAGAATGCGCACAGGCATACGCATTCTCCTCATTTCATGCAACAGCGACCCGACTTGCAAACGGTTTCGGAAAGCGAATGGGAGGCCGTGAGCGCGAGGGAAAAGCTGATCAGGCCGCTCGCAGAGAGTGGCAGGCACAGCGTAAATTCAGCAAAAAGTCTCCGATTTAGATGGCAGGGAGATTCTATTAATTAAATGCCATTTGACCGTCGGATTCTCTTGATTAAGTGCAGTGCGCCGCCCTTGCCCGCAATATTCTTCCCATTTCGTACAGCGTGAGAGCGGGTAAACAGTCTTTTCGTAGAGAGACATTCGCCTCCTCCTTGCCGGGGGAGGCGTTCAGGAACAATATTTTTCAAAGCCTACCATGAACGGGTCGATGCCGAAACGTCAGGCGCGTTTCTGAAGGAATTTCAAGAATAATTCATTCCTCTGCATAAAAATACATGGCCCTTAACGCTCTCGGAATCAATAAGTTCCAAGAGATGTGTCAATCCTGCGCACGTATCTCGGCATAGGGCCTTCTTGAAATCTTGCTCGTATTGAAATTCGATCGATCAGCATATTTCAGCACCATACCACTCAAACATTGCTCTGAATCCATCGCCATGCTTCATTAGCCTTTAAGTGATCAGCGGAACCCAGAGGCGATCAACCGGCGAGCAAGGTGAAGCAAGGGTGACAGGACGTCGAGGTATCTTATCCAGTCATGAGGTATGCCGCCTAATCCTTTCATCGCTCCCCAAAATTGACCGGCAATGGATGCAGTGCTATCACTATCGCCGCTGTGCGTCGCAGCAATCGACACTGCCTCGACAAAGGAATCAGCGGACAAGACTGAATAAAGGGCGATGGCCAGGGCTTCTTCTCCCACCCACCCTCCTCCGAGCGTTTCTACCGCCTTTGGATGATCTTTCAGTCCCTTCGCAGCAAGTCCGACCGCTTCCTTCACCGCAGCGAGGGTCTCCTCGTGACCCGGATACGTGCGGAGAATCTGGCAGCTTTGGTCGACGGCGCCGAGATCGGAGTATGAGCGCAGATGCGTTTCCGGCCTCGTTCCGTTTATTAAGAGCCGAACTATGGATGCCACCATGCCTGCACTCAGATAGCCGCTGGGGTGGCCGTGGGTCAGTGCAGCCGCCTCCGACGCGAGTTGAAAGACGGTGCCGGTGTCGTCTCCTGCACCAATCAGCCCGATGGGAGCAACTCGCATAGCGCCGCCACATCCTTTTGAGGAATTTATGGGTTCACTCATCGTTCCATTCCCGCCTAGACCAAGGGCACTCAGACATGTATTACCAGGCGCACGACGAAAATGCATTTCAGGTTGTTGAGACAGCCACGCGGGCTCCTTGCGCGGGGCATTTCGCGGCACGTTTGTGTGTCTAGCCAGTCCAGATAAGCGGCCCTAATCGACTGGACTATTTGAGGTTGTTCAACCGGGCCATGTTTTTCGAGGCTGTTGAGTAAGCCTTCCAATGTGAATAGCGTCATCTGGGTGTCATCGGAAACGATCAATTTCCCTTGTTTTAAGATTGGCTCCTTAATGCCACCTTCACCAAATCGCTCGCGGATTTCGTCGAGCTTATCGAATTCGACCGCATAACCCAGAGCATCGCCAACCGCGCCCCCTAAGAGACTTCCGAGGACTCGTTCTTCCTGCGAGTGTTGAACCCGGGCGAATGCAATAGGCTTCCAATTTTCGATGAACTTTTCTTGATCAGCTGTCTCAATTGATCCTGGCCGCGCCGCGCGTATTTTCTTGACGGCCGTTTTAGGCTCGTCGCCAAACTCTACAAGTAATAAGCCAGCCACTGTTCCTGTCCGACCCAGTCCGCCCCGGCAGTGAACCACAATCCTTTCGCCCCGAGCCAGCGCGCTACGCAGTCGCAAGCCAGAATACGTCCAAAGGTCCTCAAACACACTATCTGGCGTATGTACATCCTTAATGGGCAGATGGTGCCATTCCAGACCGAAATCTCTCGCCGAGGAACTGAGGAGACCAACGGGCACGCCGACAGCGTCCAATTCGCTGCCATCCATCAATGTCACAAGAGTTCTCGCACCAAACGCTTGGATTGCCTGCAAGTCAACAGCTAGATCTCGGTCCCACGCGCCAGAGTAGAGCCCGTGGTGCTTCTTACCTGGGCAGAAAGTAAGACCAATGATGCCGGCACCGTCCCGGATCATAACCGAATCGATCTTCAGCGGATGGGTCTGGCTCGTTTTCGCGGCGGGCATACCCGAAGACTCTAACACGCCCTCCCAGCCGGTTCAGCAGATGCAAAGGGTCAAAGGTCTTGCACAAATGTTTGTGCCAGAAATAGTGCGGGCGCGCTATATTCGGCTAATGCCCAACGGACATGATAAGAACTGGGTTCGGCTCTGCGCAGCGGTTGATGGCTTTCGAATGAGATATGGACACTGGCCGACTCGTATTAGCATACCTGCGATCAGCATGAACGACTTCAAGCATTTGTTCACTGAGCAAGACATTCTTTCTATTACCGCTAAGGTTCGTTTTGTCCTGGATGATGAAGCATTTGTTGCTGAAGACGATGAAGGTGGCAGGTACAGTTATGGTGATGAAGGCTTTCCTGCCACGCGTCCGAGAATTAGTGCACGGGAATGGTTTGGAGTTTCTTTGAAGGCTGAATCCGAATAAGCTGGTTGCATTTTTGACAGGGGCTTTTTCCCGCCCGGCGGGCGCGCGGTCTGGTGAAATTCAACGGTGAGAACGATTCGAACCAAAATACACCGGTTGTCTTAATCTTTCAATGCTGACCTCGTATTTTCAGATACTTAGCATCTCTTCCACGATGCATTCCAGAGGTAACGTATCCCCTTCGACTCATTCTGCAAGGCAATTGTCCCAATGTAAATCATTGATAACAAACGTTGAGTTGACAAACATTAACAGATCAGGTGTATTTTGGTTCGAATCGTTCTCACGGTTCAAGATATATACAAGACATCAAGATGTAACAGGATTAGGTGTAGCGGCTTGAGATCATAAACCGTTCTGCCTGAGAACAGCGCCGATTCCTGCTCACATTCACTGCGACCAGGGGCCAGGCTTCAACCCACATTGCGTGAGAACGTGCCCACATTAAATGCGACCAGCCTGAGATCATCCGTCTTCTGCTCACATTAATTGCGAATAGGTGCGGTTCGGAAAAACGAACGTTTTTTCGAACCCGTTGTCGCTCCAGTTTCCGAGTTCAAAACAGGCTGTGAGCCCGTGCGGAATACCGGTTCAGGGAAACAGAGTTCGATTT
>PMSX01000016.1 GCA_003167495.1 Bryobacterales bacterium
GCGCGACATTCTTCGGCGAACTCCAGGTAGACTTCAAACCCTGCTTGCAGTTCCGCGATGATCTCCGGCGTCCGAGCGTGAGCTGCATTGTGTGGCGCCTTAGCGCGCAGTTCTGCGACTTTCCGGCCAATTGCGGCCCGGATCTCTTCATAGCGTCCGGCCATCCATTGCACGAAGGCACCCATGGCTTCGGCGTAAAAACCAGACTCCGCGTCTCTTTGACACTCGGTCAGTTAGCTTTTGAAAGCAATCACGGAGGATTTTACGAAATCTGGCTGGCCTCCCTGGAGGGTTCCAACCTCCGGCAACTCACTTCTTTTGGCGCTTTGACCTCGTCGCCACGTTGGTCACCCGATGGCCAGCAGATTGCCTTCGATGGGAATAAGACGGGCAAGGCGGATGTCGAGGTTGGTCTCAGCTGTTGCATGGCCGAAGAATGCGAGGGCCGTCGTGTACCCGGTAATACGGCCGCCGCGCTCTACCACCGCGGCGATGTTCTGCTGAATGGCTTCCGCCAATTCGGTCCCTCGATCGAATCCATGCACCCGCCTGGATAGCGCGTTGCAGGCGTCCAAATCGGTGGGTTGTGCGGGCCGAAGGACACATCCAGGAACACTCCGTTCGAGGGTCCGTCCCGGCAGGCAGGAAAGGGGCTCTCGGACGTCGAAGCCGAGGCTGACGTAAAGTGAGAGCGAGCGATTGAAAAGCAACACGCACCGAACCCGCCACGACGCGGCGCGCTCTTCTGAATCATAAGGCTAGCATCGCTGCTGATAAAACCGCGCCGGGATAGCGAGCGATATCACTGCATAATGCCGCGGCCACGCCGCCCTCGCGTCCGAGGTTATACAGCGCCATGAATTATCCGACGGCGATCAGACTCTCGGTCGTTCGGAAGTAGAGGACACCCTCCGATAACGCCGGCGTCGCGTAGCACGGTGCGCCCATGCGGTTTCGGGAGATGATCTGAAATTCGGGCCCGGCCTTCAATACATATACGTCGCCGTCCTCCGAAGTGCAGAATATCTTACCGTCCGCGGCCACAAGGGACGCGTAGATGGACGCGTTAGGGCTCAAGCGCTCCTCATATATCTTTTTTCCCGTCTTCGACGCAAAACAGCGAACCACGCCGTTCGTGTTGCCAAGGTAGATGTAGTCACCATAGACGACGGGGGTGGAGATGTATGATCCGCCTTGCCATGAATCCCAGATGATCGCGCGGTTCGGAGTGGCCTCATCGGACGGTGTGATGTCGCCCCTGGCGTCGGGCCGAACGACGAATATGGGTGATTTGCCGCCGTGCGCGCTGGTAATGTAGATCCATCCGTTGGCCACGAACGGGCTGGGGATGGGGTTGTCTCCGCCGCCACGCAAGCGCCAGATTTCCTGGCCGGTCTCCAAGTCGTAAGACGTGATCCATGGCCAGCCGTTCGCAATTACCTGAGTGCGCGATTCGCCTGCGCAGATCAGGGGCGTACCCCAGCTTCGCTCGCACACGCCTTTGCGGGAAACACGCCAAAGATCCTTGCCATCCGACAGACGCAACGCGGTGATGAAAGGATTTGCAGGGTCGTCACAAAGCAGCACCAGACGGTCCTTGTAGATGGAAGGGGAACTGCCATAGCCCCAGCCGATGCCGTATTTGCTGATGTTGATGACTCCGAGGTCGCGGCTCCATAGCAGCCGCCCATCGAGATCATAGCAATACAAACCCTCGGAACCGAAGAACGCGACCAGATGTTCGCCTTCAGTTGCCATGGTGGTGTTGGCGTGGGTGGCTTTCTCATGGCGAGTCGCGCGAGGCGGTGCATTGCGCGCCATCTTCTGCCATAGCTGGCTCCCAGATTGCCGGGCGTAGCAAAGGACCACCCAGCTCTGCTCCTCGTTATCTTCGGCGGCGGTCGGCTCCCCGCTAGTAGGCCCAACTCTCAGTGGCGCCTTGCCGGACATGCGAACCGCTGAGGGCAGATAAATGCGGTCGCGCCAGATGATCGGGCTAGAATGGCCGAGGCCGGGAACAGGCACGCGCCAACGAAGGCCGCTTTCCGAACCGGCGGCCGCATCGGCGTTCCAGGAGGCCCGGACAGGGTAACCGTCGGCGACGCCGCACGCATCGGCGCCACGGAAGGAAGGCCAGTCACGTTCTCCGCCCATGGCCGCGACCGGAAGGGCGGCTGCGACTTGCACAAATCGGCGGCGGGTTAATGGCATGCAATGCTCCGTAACCGTGCGCTCGGATCATTCTACTAGAACGCCAGCGATAATGCTGCATAAAACCCGTCGCTATGCCAGCTGAACCGTTACGCAACGATGCAAGACTACCAGATAATCACTTCGCCCGGTGCGGCGGCGGCGGAAAATGGTCGATGATTATCCCGGACAACGTGGCTACCTCGCGAGTGGTAACCAGATCGAAGAATGTGACCAGTCCGTCGGTTTCGCCATAAGATTCGGCGGTCTTGTCTTGGCCCCACCGCGGAACGAGACCGCTCATTTTGGCAACTTGAAAAGCCTTTGCACGTGCTTGGTAGCCCCCGCCACCCGAACTTTCCTTTTGGATGAGCTCTCGAATTTTCGTCCAGTCCCGACTATATCTGCCCTTGAAACTCGCCGGACACGAAACAGTTCCACAATCAACTAACTGCGAGTCTTGAAAATTCGGGGGTTTGCCCTGCTGGCAACCCTGCGCAACCTCCGGACATGAAAAGCCGCCGGCCTGGGCTTCAGGTCCGCGCCCCGGCAAAGCCAGCAAGGAGAATCCGAGAACCCCAGTGCCACAGTACTTGAACGCTAGTCTCATCTTTGCCTCCCGTCGTCAATCGAATGCGATTGACACGGCAAAACACCAATTATCCCACCGCGCCGAAGCGCCGCGTGGTGTACGTTCGCTCACCCAGACTATCACGAGGTTCTTCGGGAATCGCTGACATTCTACCGATAAGG
>PMSX01000104.1 GCA_003167495.1 Bryobacterales bacterium
CGATGGCGGTTGTTTTCGCCATGCTTGCCTCGTATCTGCTGTCTCGCACGCTGGTGCCGACTATGGTTGCATACCTTCTTAGATCGGAAGTCAGTATTTACCGGCTTGGCGAAGAAGCGAGCGCAGTATCAAAAGGAATTTTCTGGCGCGTGCATCATGGCTTCAACCAAGGTTTTGAAGCTCTGCGCTACCGCTATGTTGGCTTGCTCGATTGGTCTTTGCGCCGCCGGGCCTTGGTGCTCGTCTCGTTCATGACGTTCGCGCTTGCCTCGCTCGGTCTAATCGGGCTCGTGGGAGAAGACTTTTTTCCCGACGTCGACGCGGGTCAGATTCGCCTTCACGTGCGCGCGCCCTCCGGCACACGGCTCGAAGAAACGGAAGCCCGCTTCAGCGCCGTTGAAAACGAAATCCGCAATGTCATTCCGGCCGCCGAGATTGACAACATACTCGATAACATCGGCATCCCTAACAGTNNGCCATCGCCCAAGGCGACCCGCCCAACATCTCGAGCGCCGACGGTGACCTCTACGTATCGCTCAAACAGAACCACGGCTCGACAAGCGACTACGAAGTGCGGCTTCGGAAGAGGTTACAGAACAAATTTCCGGATATGGCGTTCTTCTTTCAACCGGCCAACATCACCACGCAGATCCTCAACTTTGGCCTGCCTGCGCCGATCGACGTCCAAGTGGTCGGCCGCGACAGTAATGCCGGTTATGCCATTGCGCAAAACCTGGCAGCGCGCATTGCCCGCATTCCGGGCGCGGCCGATGTTCACGTTCATCAAATTGTCGACCAACCGCTTATCCGCTTGAACGTAGATCGAGTGAAAGCGGCCCAGCTTGGTCTCACGCAGCGCGACGTCACCAACAACATGCTCCTGTCGCTCAGTGGCAATGGCGCTCTGGCGCCAAACTTCTGGGTGAATTGGACCAACGGCGTGAATTATAACGTTGGCATACAGACGCCGCAATATAAAGTTGATTCGCTCGACGCTCTTTTGCGTACGCCCATCTCCGCTGCTTCGAACGACGTGCGCACCACCACCGCCGATAACATGGGTCCAACCGGCGCCAATGTGGGAAGCTCGCCAAGCGGCGCTTCGCTTGCCTACGGGAACCCGGGTGCGATGACCGGCTCTACCCAATTGCTCTCCAACATGGTCTCAGTCGAACGCGGCGTCGCGCCGGTGATTGTCAACCACTACAACGTGTGGCCCGTATTCGATGTCTACGCCAACGTCGACCGCCGCGATCTGGGCGGAGTCGGCAATGAGGTGAGGAAAATCATGCGCGAAGAGGAGAAGCGTCTGCCGCGCGGCACCACTTTCGCTCTGCGCGGCCAAATCGATACCATGCAGTCTTCATTCTTCCGCTTAGGTCTGGGTATGATTTTCGCCGTGGTGCTTGTTTATCTCTTAATGGCCGTCAATTTCCAATCCTGGCTCGATCCGTTCATCATCCTCACCGCCCTGCCTGGCGCCATGGCTGGCATTTTGTGGATGCTCTTTGTAACCCACACCACGCTGAGCGTTCCGTCTCTGATGGGAGCAATAATGTGTATTGGCGTGGCCACAGCCAATAGCATTCTAATGGTCACTTTTGCGAATGATGAACGGGCGATTGTGACAACCGCACGCGAAGCTATGTTGTCGGCAGGCTATGCGCGTATTCGGCCCGTCCTGATGACCGCGACTGCCATGATTCTGGGCATGCTGCCCATGTCTCTGGGCTTGGGAGAAGGTGGCGAACAGAATGCTCCGCTCGGCCGCGCTGTGATTGGCGGATTGCTCTTGGCCACCGTGACCACGCTTTTCATTGTGCCGATTATCTATAGCTACCTCCGCACAAAGCCTCCGGTCGACCACGAACGCAAATTACTGGAACAGGAGCAAGCAGACGAACTGGAAATGAGCCTTCGATGATACGGCCCGAACCCAATCCTACGGAAACCGACCCGGCGCAACTATTGCGTGAAAATGAGGCGCTCAAGCGCAAGGTTGCTGAACTCCAGGCGATGGTTCCCAAGCCGGCGCACGCAGTTGGCGCGATGCCGGTTGGCATGTGGCGTCCTTCGCGTATTACGCTTGTGTCGTTGTTTCTGGGTCTTGCAGTGCTGATTGCCGTGGCTTTCCTGAGCGGCTTCGTTCCATTGCAAAAGCGCAACGCCACGCTGCTGGCGGAAGCTGCGGACCAGGCACAAGCATTACCGCGCGTTGAAGTAGTTACAGTGGCGCGCGCACCTTCGGCCAGTGCGTTGCAACTCCCGGGCAGCATTCAGGCGGTTACGGAAGCGCCTATCCTGGCCCGCGCAGACGGCTACGTCCGCAAACGCATGGTGGATATCGGCGACCGCGTTCACGCCGGCCAAGCGGTGGCCGAAATTGAGGCGCCCGAACTCGATCAACAGGTGCTGCAAGCCAAAGCCAATCTCGAACAAGCACAAGCTGCCCTGGAGCAGTCACAAGCCAGTTATGAGCAGGGCAAATCCAACATGGAGTTGGCTAAAGTTACGGCTCAGCGCTGGGGTAACCTGGGTGCCAAAGGCGTTGTTTCGCGCCAGGAAAACGATCAGTATCAATCGCAATACCAAGCCCAGCTCTCTAACTTACAAGCGCTCGATAAAGCAATCTCCGCGCAACGCAGCAACGTAGTCGCCGCCGAGGCTAATCTCTCTCGGCTGCAAAACATGCAGAGCTACCGTGTGGTGCGAGCGCCGTTCGATGGCGTAATTACGCAGCGCAATGTGGATGTCGGGGCGCTGGTGAACGCGGGCAACACGCTGCTCTATCGCGTCGCTCAAACAGGTACGCTGCGCACCTATGTAAACGTGCCGCAAGCCAGCGCCAATTCCATTCATACCGGCCAGACGGCAACGCTCACTGTTTCAAATTTGCCGGCGCGCACCTTCACCGGCAGCGTGGCGCGGACGGCAAATTCACTTGATCCTTCGACGCGAACTTTGTTGGTCGAACTGCATGTGCCCAATGCCGACGGCGCGCTACTGCCGGGCATGTATTGCCAGATTGAACTAAACAGTCCTCGAACCCATCCGCCGCTGGTGGTCCCGAGCGATTCGCTGATCGTCCGCACAGGCGGAACGCTGGTCGCTGTGGTACGGCCCGATCACACGATTCATCTGCAACCGTTGGTGGTGGGCCGCGATTTTGGCGACCGGATAGAAGTGCTGTCCGGACTCGAAGAAGGAGACGCCATCATCCCAAACCCAGGCGATATCGTGCGCGAGGGTCTCAAGGTTGATACCGTAGCGCGCGCGTTAGACAAATAGGCCCGCAAGCTACTCCAACGCTGCTTTTGCTTCATCGCGTTCAACGGCGGGACGCCGTTGCTGGCAGCATCGTTCCTCGCTCTTGATCGCGGTCGGTTCTCAGGTACTCAACAACACCTTTTTATCTTTTGTGGTCATGGAGACTGTTAATCGCTATTGTAGCCGGGAACTTGCATTTGTATCTCGCACCCTCAGGGCTGCGGGCGGGACGCGATCAGGGAGCCGATGGCCGATACGAGCTCGGCAATGCGCCGGTCGGTCTTCTCAGACAGTTCGTTCAGCCGCGCTTGCTCAGCTTGTTGGATGGCGACTTGCTTTTCGAAGCGATCCTGCATCAGCACCTGCCAAGTCATGAGTGTTTTGAACTCTGCGTCGTGATGATCGACCATCAGATCAATCTTCGCGGTGAGTTTCTCTAAGTTCGCTTCGATCCGGTCTAGTCTTCCGCTGCCGTTCAGTTCAGCCATGTTGCTCCTGTCTCCATTGTGCCATTGAGCGAGCGCAAGCTGGAATGTGGTCAATTTGGCTGGGATTCCCCGGAACATCCCAGCAGTTATTCGCGTATCGTGTACTTAAGGAGTCAACATGTTACGAACCATTCTTGCCGCCACCGCCCTAGCTGCCGCCTCGCAATTAGCCTGGGCGGACGATTGGTCCAAACACTGGAGCGTCTCCGCTAAACCAGAACTCCGCATTACAGCGGGCGATGCGACGGTTATTGTCGAAGCCGGCAACGATCATGTCATCGACGCTCAACTCACGACCCTCGGCTGGTCTATCGGTCCCGGTGGCGTGCGCGTCGAAGAGCGCCAGACCGGCGACAAAGTGGAGATTGAGGTTAAAGTCCCGTCCGGCCATTGGAACTGGAACTGGGGTAATCACAGCATCCGCCTGCAAGTGCGCGTGCCGCGCGAACTCGTCGCCGATCTTCACACGGGCGATGGCTCTATCACCATGCGCGGTTTGCACGGTGAGTTGCGCGCCGATACCGGCGACGGCAGCATTCACGGGGAATCTCTAGACGGTACGCTCGACGCCCACACTGGTGACGGCAGCGTTCACATCGCTGGCCGCTTTGACAGACTGCAACTGCACACGCAGGATGGTTCGGTCGAAGTTGAAGTGAAGGAAGGCTCGCGCCTGGATGGCGATTGGCACGTTCAAACCGGTGATGGCTCTGTTCATATGCGTGTGCCCAAGAACCTTGCCGCCGACCTTGAAGCCCACACCGGCGACGGCAGTATTCGTGTGGATCTGCCCGCAACCACCAGTGGCATCAAGAGTGAGCACATGCTGCAGGCGAAGCTGAACGGGGGCGGACCCGCTTTGCTTCTTCGCACGGGCGATGGTTCCATTACCGTGAATGGGCTGTAACGGTATATTCTACGAGGATGAGATTCGGATTGCTGTTCTTGGCGTTCCTGACGCCCGCATTGGTTCTAGCTGCGGAAGATACGGCTATTCGCGCTGTGCTTGACAAGCAGGCGAACGACTGGAACCGTGGCGACATCACGGCATTTGTCCAAACCTATGCCGAAAACTGCACGTTCCTGGGCAAAACGGTGGTTGAGGGCCGGGCTGGCGTGGAAGGGCGCTACCGCCAAAACTATTCCACTCCTGCCGCGATGGGCCATTTGACCTTTACCGATTTGAAAATAAAGAAGATCGACAGCCGCGTGGCGGTCGTAACGGGCGCCTACCATCTGAAGCGGACGGAGTTGGCCGGAGGCGACGCAAACGGCGTCTTTAGCCTGGTTTTAGAGCACAAGGGCGGCGTTTGGCAGATCGTTCTCGACCACACGAGCTAGGCCCGGGTCCGTTGAAATTCCCGCGACGTGTAACCTAACTTATAGCTGGATCGCCTGATTTGTTTGAGGTTGAAATATATCCGGCGCGAAAATCCCGGATATGTTGGTAGAGCAAGAACTAATCGAAAGGGCGCGCGGCGGAGACGGCGGCGCGTTCAATGAGGTAGTTTTAGCCTATCGCAAGCGGATCATGGGGACGATTTCCCGGCTGATTGGGCGGCCGGAAGATGTGGAAGACGTTGCGCAAGAAGTTTTTGTGCGGCTGTATTACTCCCTTGATCAACTGCGGACGCCCGAAGTGTTTGAGCCTTGGCTGTATCGCTTAACGGTGAACGCCTCGTATGATTATCTGCGCCGGGCTAGGCGGCGGAACGAGTCGCGCATGGCCGATTTGAGCGAGCAGCAAGTGATGATGGCAGATTTTGTGGCCAGTGGCCGCCAAGAGGGGGTTGAACGCCAAAAAGGACAGGTCCGAGACTTTGTCGACGCGCTTTTTCAGCACGTTTCTGAAGAAGACCGTTTGCTGTTGACGCTCAAAGAGGTGGAAGGCTTATCTCTGAAGGAACTGGAAAAAATCTATCGCGTCAAAGAGAATGCGATCAAAGTGCGATTATTCCGTGCGCGCCAAAGAGTCTTGAAGGCTTACAAAAAAGCCACAGCGGATGGTAACTTGTAACGTATAGCGAGAGAAACATGATGAACGACGATTCCAAACTCGAACAATTGTTCCAAACCTACCGGGCGGCTTGCCCGGAGGTCGAGCCCAGCACGAATTTCATGCCGAATCTCTGGCAGCGCATTGAAAGGCGGCATTCGTTTGGATTCGTGTTTCGGAATGTGGCGCGCACGACGATGACCGCCTGTGCGGCGCTGTGTGTGCTGCTGGTTTTTATGAATTTCGCCTACCGCGATCGCGTGACGGTGCCCAACTATACAGATGTGTTGATGGCCGAACACACCGCTGAAAATACCTATTTCACAGAAGGTCTTCGCGCCACAACTGGCGACGGGGAGGCTGCCGCACCTCACCCCTAAGGGTGGATTAGAGCAGGATATCGGTATGCAACGCAATCAACTGGCTGCGGCGGCCTTCGCTGCATTGCTTTTTGTCGGTGGGGCGGCTGTCGGTGCTTTGGCGTATCGCTACTACGTCGGGAGAACGGTGAGTGCGTCCAGCGCCTCTCCAGAAGCAGCTCGTTATCGCTACGTTGAGGAAATGCAAGACCGCTTGAAGCTCACGCGCCCTCAACTGAAGCAGCTTGAGACTATTCTGCACGAAACGAAAGCCAAAACTCGGGCTGTGCGGGATTCGTACCAGCCGCAAATGCTCAAGATCAAACAAGAGCACATTGAACGGGTTAAATCGATTCTCACGCCC
Organism: Bryobacterales bacterium; assembly: GCA_003167495.1. GTDB lineage: Bacteria > Acidobacteriota > Terriglobia > Bryobacterales > Bryobacteraceae > Bog-105. The sequence goes on from PMSX01000104.1 coordinate 6,475, forward strand.
GAGCAAATTCCGGCCTATGAAAAGCTGGTGGCTGAGCGTGAGCAGCGTTCGCGCGAGCAGGAAGAGCACGAACGCATTAGCGAACACCAGCACGCTACCGCGACCCACTAATTCATGTGCAAACTTATCGTCGTCGCGGCGCTGGTGCTGTGTGAACTCGCCTCTGCGCAGACGTCCATTGATCGAGTCTTAGGAGAACTGGAATCGGTGAGGACGTTTTCGGGCGTCTCTATTTCACCCGATGGCCATTGGATTACCTGGGTGGAGATCGCTGGCGATCACGGCGGCGGTAGCGAAATCTATCTGCTTGATCGAACCAACCCTGCCGCCACACCCGCCCGCGTTACGTCTGGAGCGGATATCGAACGCCGGGAACACGGGGTTGTCTGGTCGCCCGATAGCAAACAGTTTACCTTTCTGCGCGATCAGAACCAGATTTACATTGCCGATGCGAGCACACGAAAAGTTCGGCTGCTGGCCGATTTGCAGGGTTACGTTACAGATGTTCGTTGGCGGCCCGACAGCTCAGGTTTGGCATACCTGTTTGCGGCGAACGGCGGCGGTGGTGGGCCGTTGGAAGCTGTCCCTGCACAAACCGGTGTCATCGGCGGCGAAACGCATAATCAACGCCTGATGGTCATGAACGGGACTTCGCAGAAAGCCGAAAGTGTGGCGGTTTCTCCGGCAGAGCTGAACATCTACGAATACGATTGGTCGCCCGATGGGAGACATTTCGCCGCTATTGCCGCGCCTGGGCCGGCTGATAACAATTGGTGGACCGCAAAGCTCTATACGCTGGATCTTCACTCGAAGGAGATGAAGTTGGTCTATACGCCTCCGGTGGACCGGCAAATCGCCGTGCCGCGCTGGTCACCCGACGGGCGAACGATCGCGTTTATCGGTGGATTGATGAGCGACGAGGGCTTTCTCGGCGGTGACATTTTCACGTTTGAAGGTGGCGGCGTCACCGATCTCACAAGCGGCATGAAGGCGTCAGCCAATGGGCTTGTCTGGCGCGGCAATAAAGAGATCTTGTTCACCGAAGACATTGAGGGTGGCGGTGGCATTGTGTCTTTGAGCGTAGCTACCGGCAAGTCGGAACTCCTTTGGAAGGGGCCGGAGACGCTGCACCAGGACGGCAACTATCCGGACTTCTCTTTCGCGAGCGACGGCGTTACCAGCGCCGCCATTCGCAGTACCTGGGATGCCGCTCCGGAAGTGTGGGCGGGCAAAATGGGCGAATGGAAGAAGATCACCACGGCCAACAGCGCGCAGCAGCCGCACTGGGGCAAAGCCGAGAGCGTGACATGGCAAAGCGAAGGAAGCCGGGTGCAGGGATGGTTAGTGTATCCTGAGCACTTCACTCCGGGCAAGAAGTATCCGATGGTGGTGGAAATTCATGGTGGCCCGGCCGGCATGCGGTCTGCCTCGTGGCCTGGTTCGCACTTCGACATGTCCGTAATGGCCGGGTTAGGGTACTTTGTCTTTTTTCCGAACCCGCGCGGCAGTTATGGCGAGGGCGAAGACTTTACCAAGGGCAACGTGAAGGACTTTGGCGGCGGGGACTTGCGCGACGTTTTGGCGGGCGTGGATGCTGTCTTGAAATTGGCGCCCATCGATGAGCGCCGCATCGGTGTCACGGGTTGGAGCTACGGCGGCTATATGACCATGTGGACCGTGACGCAGACGGAACGCTTCAGAGCCGCTGTTGCGGGCGCGGGCATTGCCAACTGGCAGAGCTACTACGGAGAGAACTCCATTGATGAATGGATGATCCCCTATTTCGGTGCGTCCGTCTATGACGATCCCGCGGTGTATGCCAAGAGTTCGCCCATCACTTTCATCAAACAGGTCAAGACGCCGACACTGATTATTGTGGGTGAACGCGATGGCGAGTGTCCGGCGCCGCAGTCGTTCGAATTCTGGCATGCGCTGGAAACGATTGGCGTACCCACTCAGCTAGTTGTCTATCCAGGCGAGGGGCATTCCTTCCGCGAAGCGAAGAACCGTCTCGATGTGTTGCGCCGAACGCTCGCCTGGTTCGAAGAGTACTTGAAGTAGCTCGCGCTACATATGCGGGCCTAGCATAACGTGCGCGCCTGGTGTGCCCGCATACATCAGCCAAGGGCCGGAACCGCCGGTGGTAGGCAAGCCGGTGGATTCGGGCGTGGCATATGGGATATAAATGACCCAGCGCAATTCGCCTCCGGTGACTTCGCCTTTCGCCGCATCATAACCTTGGCCACTGAGCACGTAGAGCATGTGCGGACCTTTGGGCATCGCCACTTTTCCTTCTTCTACTTCTTTCCAGCGCTTCTCTTGCCGCTCTTTGCCTTTCAGTCCTTGGGCTATGAGTTCGCGGCCGCGAGCCATATACGGCTCCAGGTCTTTGTGGTAACAAGCCACACTGTAGGCCTTGGCTTTCGGGTCGGAGGCGAGGCAGATCAAATCGTTTTCGCCTTTGCGCAGAGTTACTAACTCGCCTTTGTCGTTATAGCCGAGCACTGCCGCGCCGCTGCGCATATCTTTCGGCGCAGCGAGCACGGCGGCAGCGATCTGGTCGGCAGCAGAGGACGCCCAGGCGGCGCAGTGAATCAATAGACCAAATAAGAGCAGTCTCATCGAAACTAAGTCTACTCCTCTTCTTCCACCGTCATGTGCGACTTAGCCGCGGCGATAATCTTCTCCGCTTGCGGCACGGGTACGTAGTCGTAATGGTCGAACTCCATATGGAACGAGGCGCGGCCTTGGGTCATCGAAATGAGTTCGTTCTGATAGTTGAGCATCTCGGACATCGGCACCTGGGCGTTAATGGTCTGCATGTTGCCCTTGATATCCATGCCCGAAACGCGTCCGCGCCGTCCATTGAAATCGCTCATCAGATCGCCCGCGAAATCGATAGGGGTTTCCACGCTCACTTTCATGACAGGTTCGAGCAGCGCGGGTTTGGCCTGCTGCATGCCCGCACGAAACGCTTTGCGCCCGGCGAGTTTGAACGCCATTTCCGACGAATCGACATCGTGATAGGAACCGTCGTAGACGGTCACTTTGAAATCGGTCACGGGGTAGCCGGCGAGGAACCCTTGTTCGGCCGCTTCCACGATGCCTTTCTCGACGGCGGGCACAAAGTTACGAGGGATGGCGCCGCCGAAAATTTCGTTGGCGAACTGGAATTTCTCACCCCGTGGCAGTGGCTCCATCCTGATCCAGCAATCGCCAAACTGACCGTGCCCACCGGTCTGCTTTTTATGCCGCCCTTGTACGCTGGCTGTGCCGCGAATGGTTTCGCGGTAGGGAATCTTCGGGGCATTCAGTTGCACCTCGACGCCATAGCGGCGCTTCAGGCGGCTCACCACCACCTCAAGGTGTTGCTGCCCGTTGCCCGCTAGCAAAAACTCTTTCGTCATGGGGTCGCGATAGAAGCGCAACGAGCGATCTTCTTCCAGAATCTTGTGAATGGCCGTGCTCAAGCGGTCTTCATCGTTACGCGTCTTCGCCGAGACCGCGTAGGCAATCGAGGGCTCGGCTATCTCAACGCCCTGATAGATCGCGCAGTTGTTCTTTTCGCACAGCGTATCGCTCGTCAAGGTGTCCTTGAGCTTTGCCACAACGCCGATATCGCCCGCGCGTAATTCGGTGACCGGCAGCATGGTTTTGCCAAACGGAGTGGCAATGTGGGCGAGCCGCTCGTTGACGCTTGACCGCATATTGTTCAGGTGGGCGTCGTCTTTGAGCAAGCCTGAGATCACCTTGAAGAACGTTACGCGTCCGGCGAAGGGATCGGCTGCGGTCTTGAAAACAAATGCGGAGCCAGACTCGCCGGGAGCAACGGTTTTCTGAACTTCTTTGCCGTTTTCAGAAGCTTGTATGGCGCGGCCTTCCGCGGGCGATGGGAGGATTTCGCTCAGGTGAGAGAGAGCCAAATCAGTGCCGATATTGTGGCAGGCGGAAAGGCACAGGACGGGAAAAATTCTGCGATTTTTGACCGCTTCCTTCAATCCACTGACAAGGTGTTCTACGGGCAGCGTGCCTGTGGCGAAGAACTCTTCCAGGAGTTCGTCGTTCCCTTCAGCAACCATTTCAACCAGCGCTTCATGAGCTTTGTCGGCGGCGGCTTCTTGCGGTGTGGGGATCTCGCTTTCTTTGCCTTTGCCATCGGCGTCAGGCTTATAGCAATAGGACTTCATGCGGATGAGATCGATGATGCCGGTGAAATTCTTTTCTTCGCCGAGCGGCAGATGCACGGGCACGGCTGCTCTGCCAAAACGTTCATGGATACTTTCGACGGCCCGCTCGAAAGACGACCGTTCGCGGTCGAGCTTATTGATGACAAAGATGCATGGCAGGTTCATCTCTTCGGCAAACTGCCACACTTTTTCAGTGGAGACTTCTACGCCAGCCACACCGTCCACCACGATAACGGCGGCATCGGCGGCGACCATGGCGGATTGGGCTTCCGGCAAAAAGATGTTGAAACCGGGCGTATCGATGATGTTGAGTTTGGTCTTTTGCCACGGAAACGCCGCCACAGCGGAGAAAATGGTGATTTTCCGCGCCACTTCTTCTTCGTCGAAATCTGTGATGGTGTTGCCTTCGTCCACCTTGAGGTGCCGGTCTGTGGCGCCTGCCGTAAAAAGCATAGCGGAGGCAAGAGACGTTTTCCCGCTATGCCCGTGCCCAATCAAAGCGACATTCCGAATATCGGATGTGTCAAAGACCTTCATGTTTTGAACCTCCTACGGAGAATCTGGCAGCCTTCTTGGGCTGCGTTGGTTCAACCGGTTTTCTCTCCGGCTGAAAGCCAGAGGATATCAGAAACGGAATCGGGTTTTAGCCGATTTGAAATATTTCGCGAAGCTCTTTCGCGGCTTAACGAAGTTACTCACAGCGCTACAATGAACCCAAGCTTCCAACAGCCTCAGTGAATGGCCAAGGTATTCATCAGCTACAGCCAGGACAGCGACCTACACAAACGCCGCGTCTACGACCTCGCGGTCAAGCTACGAAGCCACCACGTTGAAGTCGTCATCGATCAAGACATACTCGGCGGTCCCGACGAGGGCTGGGATCTATGGTGTGAAACCCAGGTCCTAAATACCGACAAAGTTCTCATCGCATGCACGGAACGCTACTGCGCGCGCTACGAAGGAAGGGAGGCCCCCGGAGTCGGCCTTGGTTCCACCGCTGAAGCCCGGCTCATCCACCGGATCATTCACAATACCGCCGGCATCACTCCAAAATTTCGCGTCATCCTCTTTCAGGAGTCTGACACGCCACATGTCCCCATCACCCTGCAGACGTATCACAGATTCCCGCTCTACCAACCTTCCGCCCTCGCCGAGCTCGTTGCTTGGCTCACAGCTTCGCCGTCTATTACCGCCGCCCAAACGCGGCCAATCCTTTGGCCCCCGCCCCTCGCCGTTCCCTACACCTGGGACATGGCCGACCGGCAGTCCATCACCGAGCGCCTCGAACAAGTTCTCACGGGCCGCTCGCCCAAACGCATCCTCCTCCTAAGCGCCGCCAGCAATTCCGGCAAGACTCACTTACTCGCCGAATTAAGAGCCTATGCCAAGCGCCTCAATATTCCCCACGCCTCGCTCGATTGCAAAGGGGAGCCTTTACTCGACGAATTAATCAGCTTACTCGCGCTCGACCTTCAAAAGCTATTAATCACCGAACGCTCCGCATCGGCCGCCGATCGCCGCATCAGCTTAATCAACAACCTCCAACACCTCAATCAGGCCGTCCTCATCACTGTCGATACCTACGAACAAGCCTCAGCGCCCGTCAAGAATTGGATCGAGACCCAATTTCTTCCGCGTCTCGATGGCGCGTCCGGCGTAGTCGCCGTTCTCGCCGGACAGCAAATGCCGGCGCGTGCCAAGCAACTCTGGGCCGGTCTCGCCGAAGAGATGAATCTCGAATCCATTTCCGACCCGTCCGATTGGCTCGAGTATGCCCGCCGCAAAGGCCACCCGAACGTCGATCCACAGTTCATGGCGGGGCTGACGTTTGCGACCAAGGGCAATCCCGGCCAACTGAGCGCTTTGCTCGAAAACATGATGACTGGCCTGCGGGAAGCGGGTGCCAGTGCCTAGATGACCGCCGAGGAAACCATCGCCAAACTGCATGCCGCCCAAGGCGACCCGCGCAGGCTCGCCTTGGCAACGCTCGACATCGTTCTCTCCTCCCACAAGCCAGAACTGCGCGACGTGATCGAAGCCGCCGCCATACCGCACTGGTTCACCAAAGATATACTCGCTCAGCTATTGGAGATTGACGACGGTCTGGCTTCCGAGTACATGGATCAACTCCAGCGATTTCCCATGGTTGAGCGGTTCTCGGCACGCGACGGCTGGAACGTCCACGAAGCCACGCGCCTGGCCCTGCGTTCACAATGGGCCACCGAAAAATCCACGACCTTCAGCAAACTCTCCGCCCGGGCAGCCCAATGTTTTGCAGGTAACGAGCCGCATCAGCGTATTGAACGCCTCTTCCACCTCTTCGTTGCTGCGCCCTCGGAAGCGGAATCAAACATTTCGACCCTTCGAAAAGAGTGGCGCGGAAGCGAAAAGCTGCTTACCCTGGGCCCCCTAACCCTCGAATTAGGCGCCGACAAGTTACTTCCCGAGGGAACGGAATTCCAAATCGAACTCGTCCGACTTGATCAAACGCTGGGCGATGTAGCGCGCTCGTTCGGCCAAAGCCAACAGGCTCGGATCTACTTCGAGCGCGCGGAAGCGAACGCCGAACGTCTGGCCCAGGCCGAACCCAACCGCGCCGACCTCCAGCGCGACCTTTCGTTCTCTTACAGCAAGCTCGGCGACCTCGCTCGCGACCTTGGCCAAAACGAAT
>PMSX01000029.1 GCA_003167495.1 Bryobacterales bacterium
ACTAGCGCTTTCCGCAGTAGTACGGCGGCGTTTGTCGTAGATTTGGGTGGTGGTAATGTGGCGATGGCCGAGGAGATCCTGAACCTTCCGAATATCCACATTGCCGTCGAGCAGGAGCGTGGCGGTGGTGGCCCGGAGCGAATGCGGCGTATAGATGCAGCGCGGCACGGCAGATCCGTCCGCGAGTTGCTCCTCTTTCATTGCGCCGGGGAGCCGCTCTAAATAACTCCGAAGCAGCAAGTACAACGCTGAGGACTCGAACCATCGTGCAGCGAGCTGCTGGCTTCGTGAACCCTTCCGCGGCCGGAAGAGGGGACCGGAGGTCAGCTCGGCCTTGGCCAGGTATTCGCTAATGGCTTGGGCGGCCGTGAAGTGAAGGCCGATGGTCCGACGCTTGTCTCCTTTCTCGTGGAGGCGGAGCGTGGTCTCGTCGCCGTCCTGATGGAAGTCAGAGACCTTCAGCCGGCAGGCGGTGCCTAAGCGGATTCCGGAATACAAAAATGTTTTGATAATCGCACGATCGCGGAAGTCGATCACGGAGTCGCCTGCCGGCAGACCCATGAGCTGGCGCGCCCGGGTCGCCGAAAGAGCACGTGTCTCCTCGCGCGGGTCGGTGGATTCGCGACTGATGAACTGAGCGTGCGCTGGATTTGGAACGGTGATGGGCAGCCGGAGTTTGGCTGATGCCGCAGCCAGGTATTTATAAAAACTGGAAATTGACGAGATCCGCCGGTTGATGGTTTTGGGCGCGGCATTCTTCCCGACGAGCTCCTCCCGGAAGCCGAGCACATCCTTGACGGAAACCGAGAAGAGGGCGACGGACTGCGCCGGCCACTCGATTTCCAAAAACTGGATGAAGCTCAGGATGTCCTCGCGGTAGGCGCGCTGGGTGTGAGCGGATGCCGGCGGGTGACCCAGGCTTCAAACAAACTGGCTACAGAAAAATAGAACTGCTGAACACGCTCGCGCATGGCGGGAGTGGATCGGCCGGCCAGGATCGGCGGGAGGCCAGAGTCATTTTTCGTAGTCAGCTGACGGTCCATGGGGGTATGCGGGAAGCATACACGGGAGTCAGATATCAGTCAAGATAACAGATTTTATCTTGACTGGGTATATTGCGGAAATATTCTGTGTTCGGGGGGCGGTCAAGACTATATTTTCGTGAAACTGCACATTACGCCAACCTACTCGTCCTGGATGAACCCGGTGGAAATCTGGTTCGCACGCATCGAGCGAGACGTCATTGCGCGAGCCGTATTCACCTCCGTTCAGGACCTGGCACGAAAACTGATGCGCTATATACGAGCCTCTTCGAAGGTTGCTCAACCTTTCCACTGGAAATACTCGGATGTCACAAAGCGCATTCGTCCATGCTAACAACACACTTGCGACAGGGCACTAAGAAGTTTTGACCGAGGCGGTCGCCAAAACCACTTCAAAGATCAAGAGAAACGTTCTTTGGATGTTTCTCACTAAGCCGACGCTCAGCGAGCTTTGCAGGGTTCAGAGGTCTCGGTCTGACACTCTTGACAGTTGGCTACATGCTCAGCCCCAAGAGAATACGGGGTCTGGCGCCGCCTGTTGGCAAGAACGCCTGGGCGGCTTACTAAAACGTATTCGCGGGCGGCATAAGTATCCCGGCCATCCCGGCTAGCTACTGCCAAATCATTGCTTTGGGGTGGTCCCACTTGGTCACCTTGTCAGTTCATTTGCCCAGTACCGGTTAGCAAGACTAGCTGTGGGCTTCCATAAGCGTTATCAGTAAATGCAAGAGTCGCCGTTTGAACGCCAGTGCTTGTGGGCATAAAAACAATAGACACGCTACACGATCCACCCGGCTTCCCAATGGTACCGCAGGTATTGTTAGTAATCTCAAATTCGGAGGTATTGGACCCGGTTAGGGAAACGGCCAATCCTGTCAAATTGGCGTTACCAATATTCGTCACTTTTACACTAGCGGTCGCGCCTGACTGACCCAGCGGGACCGTGGGCCAATTCAATGCTTTCGACGACAACTTGACCACTGGTGCACTGTCGGCGCCTGTTCCAGTGAGTAGCAAGCTATGCGTACCGTTCGAATCAAGTATGTTGAGTATTGCCGCACGGACGAGGTCGTTCGTGGGAACAAATGTGACTTCGACTGAGCACGTGCTGTGAGCCGGGAGCCGAACTGCACAGTCATTTGATTGCCTGAAATCATCTGGGGAAGAGCCTGAAAATGTAAGCGCTCCGATGCCAACACCGCTAGGACCGTTGTTCGTCACAATCACCTGAAGTGGTTGCGAAGCAATCCCGACTCCAGTCGCCGGAAACGACAACGACGTAGGCGAGACATCCACTCTCGTTGCGAGATTAATTGAGTTTGGCCCTTCCTCGAAGTCTAACCTTCCGTCGCCATTNNGCCATTAAAGTCGTCGATAACAACTTCCGTTCCTTGCGCGGGGTAGGGAATCTGGACGGGCACATTGAATCCACCTGTCATACTCATAGCTATCGTCGAACCGCCGGTTAGATCAGCGCCGATGATGTCGATCCGATTGTCCGAGTTAAGATCTGCAAGACCCAGACCCCACACGGATGGAGTGCCCGTGTCCTTCCCCTTATCGAAAGTACCGTCGCCGAGGCCAATAAAATACTGAACATCGTACAGCAGATTGCCGGTAACGACGACATCTGAGATGCCATCCTGATTGATATCGCCGAGGGCAAGTCCCACGGGATAGGACCACGGCAAAAAATACTGCCGGCCCAGTTTGAAGCTACCGTCCCCCTGCCCTAAAAGGACCTGAAAAGCACTTTGATAAAGAACCACAATGTCGAGGTGTCCATCGCCATTTAGATCACCTAGGGATATTTGCGTTAGATCTAAGTAGCTAGCTACGGTCTGAGAACTTTGGAACGTTCCATCGCCATTGCCTTGGAGAACAACAACATCACTCAGATTACCAGCCCCAGTACCGACTGCCGTGACGAGATCGAGTGCGCCGTCGGTGTTGACGTCGCCTGCGGCCAGCAGTATATCGAACGATGGAGCCGTTCCGAGAGACATCGAAC
>PMSX01000067.1 GCA_003167495.1 Bryobacterales bacterium
CTCCGCTCTCGCTCGGCATCGAAACTATGGGCGGCGTTGTTTCCAAACTCATCCACCGCAATTCCACTATTCCCGCCAGCGCCACCGAAACATTCACCACCGCGGTCGACGGCCAGCGCAACGTTCTCATCCACGTCCTGCAAGGTGAACGCGAATTAGTGAAGGATTGCCGCAGTCTCGCGCGCTTCGACCTCAAAGACATTCAGCCCATGATGGCCGGTTTCGCGCGCATTGAAGTCCGCTTTCTCATCGATGCCAACGGCATTCTCAACGTCACCGCTCGCGACGCCCGCACCGGCAAAGAACAAACCGTCGAAGTAAAACCTTCCTATGGTCTCACCGAAGAGCAAGTCGAAAGCATGATCCGCGAGAGCCTCGATAACGCCGAAGCCGACATGAACGAACGCCAGGTTCGCGAAGCGCGGGTCGAAGCCGATAACATTCTGGCCGCCACCGAAAAGGCCCAGCGCAACGACGCGTGGGACACACTCACCGCCGAGGAGCGCAGCCAGATCGAAGCCGCCAAACGCGCTTTGCTCGCCGTCTACAATCAACCCGATCATCATGCCATTAACGCGCACATCGAAGATCTGAATCGCGTCACCAACAAACTAGCTGAAAACATGATGAACACCGCCGTGCGCGGAGCTCTGAAAGGAACAAAGATCGACTGACATGCCCGGACTCACCTGGAACCACACCGAAGACATCGCGCTCAGTCTCTACGAAGCGCACCCGGAAATCGATCCCACCCATATCCGCTACACCGATCTGCACAAGTGGATCATTGAGCTGGTGGATTTCAAAGACGACCCCATGGCCTCCACCGAAGGCAAGCTCGAAGCCATTCAAATGGCATGGCTCGAAGAGTATCAAGACAACAAGTAAACTAGTCTGGTGAAAGCTCGCCAAGCCGCCGGAAAAAGGGGGGACACTCCGGGCTCCCGTCAACATTTCTCGTTACGACAACTCCGCAGGCGTGTCCCCTCTTTTTCCCTCTCCCTTCTCACCGTCCTTCTCGCCGCCTCCCTCTCCGCTCAATCCCCTAAACTCTGGTACAAATCCCCCGCCGCCGATTGGAGCCAAGCTCTCCCCATCGGCAACGGCCGCCTCGCGGGCATGGTCTACGGCGGCCCCGCCGACGAGCAAATTCAGCTCAACGAAGAAAGCATCTACGCCGGCAAGCGCATGGATCGCACCAACCCCGCCGCCCTCCAAAGCATACCCGTCATTCGCCGTCTCCTCCTCGACGGCAAGGTCAAAGAAGCCGAAGAGTTGGCCGACAGAGACATGCTCGCCATTCCGCGCCGCCAGCCTCCCTACGAACCCCTCGGCGATCTCCGCCTCCACTTCGATGGGATCGATCCCAAATCTGTCGACAACTACCAACGCTCGCTCGATCTTTACGACGGCATCGCCTCCCTATCTTTCGATTCCGCTGGCGTGCACTACACCCGCGAAGCCTTCGCTTCTTACCCAGACCACGCCATCATCCTCCACCTCGCAGCCAGCCGCCCCGGCGCACTCAACTTCACCGTCTCCCTCACTCGCCCCGTCGATGCCACCTCGACTCTCGATCCATCCATCCCGAATACCATCGTCCTAAACGGCACCGCCCTACCTCCCCCTGGCAAGAGCTACGCCGATGAACCCAAAGAAGGCGCGCAATTCGCTGGAGCCGTACGCATCTACGCTGATGGCAAAATTCTCCCCACCGCCAACACCTATCAAGTCCGCGACTCCAAAGAAGTCACGCTCATTCTCACCGCGGCCACCAACGTCTGGGGCCTCGACGCTGGCCAACGCTGCCGTCAACTCTTGCGTGACGCCGGCGCCCACCAATACCCCGATCTCCTATCCCACCACAAAACCGATTTCCGTAATCTAGCCACTCGCGTCTCACTCTCTCTCGGAGACGATTCCGCCAATACCACTCCCACTGACGAACTCCTACGCAAAACAGCCGAAGGCGGCGATGACCGCGCACTGGCCGCTCTCTATTTCGCCTATGGCCGCTATCTCCTCCAATCCAGCAGCCGCGAAGATTCCATGCCCGCCAACCTGCAAGGCAAATGGAATGAAAAGTTCGACCCTTCCTGGGGCAGCAAGTACACCATCAACATCAACACCGAGATGAACTATTGGCCCGCCGAAGTTTGCAATCTCGGCGAAACCGTCGACGCTCTCTATCATCTCCTCATGCGCATGCAGGACAACGGTGAAGAGACAGCGCACAAAATGTACGGCACCAACGGCTTCGTGGCGCATCACAATACCGATATCTGGGCCGATACACAGCCGATTGACGGCGTGCCCTCAGGCATTTGGCCAATGGGCGCGGCCTGGCTAACTCTGAGTCTTTGGGATCGCTACGAATATTCCGGCGATGAGCTTTATCTCCGCGAGCGCGCCTACCCCTTAATGCGCAACGCCGCCGAATTCATATTGAATAATTTGTTCGACGACGGCAAAGGCCATCTTGTCAGCGGCCCATCGCTCTCTCCGGAGAACCGCTACTTCACGCCCGACCACCAGAAAGCCTCGCTCGATCTTTCGCCCACCATGGATGTAGAGATTACCACCGCTTTGTTCCGCCGCGTCATCGCCGCCGCCAACACATTGAAGGTGGACGCTCCGTTAGTGGACGAACTACAGAGCGCCCTCAAGAAACTAATGCCCTTGCAAGTAGGCCATTATGGTCAGTTGCAGGAATGGCGCAACGACTACGAAGAATCCGAACCCGGCCATCGCCATCTTTCTCATCTGTTTGCCGTCTATCCAAGCGATGAAATCAACGCCGCCACGCCGCAACTTTTCAAAGCCGCGCGCGTATCGCTCGAACGTCGCTTGGCCAATGGCGGTGGCGGCACCGGCTGGAGCCGCGCCTGGGTGGTTTGTTTGTGGGCCACTTTCGGTGAAGGCGATAAAGCCGACGACAGCTTGCGCGTCCTCTTCAGTAAATCGACGTGGCCGAATCTGTTCGATTTGCACCCGCCTGAAATCTTTCAGATCGATGGAAACCTCGGAGCAACCGCTGGCATCGCGCGCATGTTGATCGATCGCAGCAACGGTATTTTACGGCTCCTCCCCGCCCTGCCTTCAGCGTGGAAAGACGGCCGCGTCACCGGTCTGCGTGCCAAGGGTGGCTTGACGGTCGATATGGAATGGAAGAACGGCGCGCTCACGCAAGCGACGCTGCACTCCGCGCGAGCCGGCGAAATACAGGTCACCACAAATGGCGCGGCTGCCGGGCAAACAGTAAAGCTGCGAGCCGCTGCGCCTGCTGTTTTACATTTCTAGGCAACCGCCGCTTGTGACCGCTCGCCCGCTTCAATTTGTTCGGGTTTCACCTTGTTGCGGCCAATCATCACAAACAAACCATCGTTTACGATCCCCCGCAACATCATGCCTAATTCTGTTCGCAATTGCATGCCACGGTCCCCGGGCCAGCGCGCGTAACGAAGATCTTCGCCTCCGCTGAGTTGCTGCGAACCGATTCTAGGTGAACTGTAGAGGAACTCGAACTCGTTGGCGGCAAACCATTCCTGCGCGATCTCGCCCAGAAAATGCCTGCTCTCATAGGGTTGCTTATAACGTTGGATAAAACGGCCGCGCTGTTTTTCGCTCCGCCAGCGCAGGAACGCCAACCTGTCCTTCGACAAACGGTATAACAAACGCCGCATATTGTTGCCGGCGCGGCCTAGCGGATTAAAAAGGCTCAGCACGAACAAACCGTCCGGCTTAAGAAGCGCGGCCAACAATGAAAACGCGCCTAGCGGATCGCTGGTATGGTGAAGTACGCTGTTGGCAATCACCACGTCAAACACGGCCTTGCGAAACGGCGGGCGAAACAAATTCATCTGCAAGAACCCGGCGTTATGAACGGCCCAACGGTCTTTAAATCGTTTGGCCTCCCGTAAGGAATTCAAAGAAAGATCGGCCCCAATCACTTGCCGCTCTTCTCGCATACCGAGAAAATTCGCCAGATGCCCAGTCCCGCATCCCGCGTCTAAAATCAGCGCGCTGGCAGGAAGCTGATTGTCTAACAAGCGTGCCAGTGGCGACGCCAGAGACCGCTCACGCAGCGAATCGGCCGAATCGCTATCTTCATATTGCGGGAACGGATTCTCGTCGTAAAAATCTTTCACTTTGTGCGTTACATCGCGCGGCCCATACAAAACGTCGTGTGGAAAAAAGAGGCGGGGAATCCCGGAGTCCGACGGATATTCGCTGCCACAGCATTTGCATTCCAAAATGTCTAGGGAGAATTCCAGATGGCCGCCGCAACGGGGACAAACCAAAATGCCGGCGTGCTGTAACAAGCCGTGCTGAACGCAGCCCACCGGCTCGGGACATGAATTCATATCGACAACCGGCGCTCGAAAGCGGCGAACAGCCGCATTTGCATCACGATCTTGTACGCCACCCATACGGAAGAGAGGTGGATTGGCTCGAAGAAAAATCTCAGCAGGCGGGCGGCACTTTCGCCGCCCGCCTGCAAGTGCTTATTTATCAGTTATCCTTGAAATGGATTACGTTATTAGCAGGTTGGTCTTTAACGGTGTAATCAGCGGGAATTTGGAACAATGTCGCGTCGGGCTCGCTGCGCGAGAGGTTGGTGAGTTTATAGGTTGTCTCACCCATCCGCGGGTCGCTGCTCTTGCTCATTACCATAACTTTAAGATCCGGTGAAAACCAGGTTTCGGTGGTGATCACAATCGGTAGATCGTTACCCATCTCACCGGCCGGAATCGTGTGCGTGATCTTTGTCCCTTTCGCCGCAACGCCTTCAATGGTCTGTGTTCCGAGATCGCTTCTCGTTATCCGGGAGTCGTCGGATGTTACGACCGCGAGAGGGCCGCCAGTGCTGATAGCGGGACCGAAACCATCACTTATCACCAATGCCTTTGCCTCGGCTCGTTCCTTGGCATTCTGCATGGTCAATTTCATCGCAGTCTTCCTATTGGAATCCAGCGTTATATGCACGCCGGCCACCGGATCTTCAATCAACACAAGATGTGGCGGCTCCGCCTCGCCGTTCCCCAAGCCAGGCAGAGATTCCTCGCGACGAACACGGCCCTTGCTATCGCGCGCCACGTTGTTCGTGGTTGTCTGAGTGATACGGTTTCCGTCGGCCAGCATTTGTACTCTCTGTGTGACCGCCTGCGCCGAATATGGTGCGCCGGGAATCGTGGACATTGGACCTGCTAACGCAGCAGTTATGCCGATAGGACCCAAAGTGGTTTCGGCGTCGAGCTTGATCTTCACTTGCTGCGTCGATGTTTGAGACAGTGCCGCAACCGAGCACAGAACCGAAATGATAACGACTTTGAACATAGCTTCTCCTTTTTTCTTAAAGAAATTACTCAACTAAACGAACGGCGCGCGCGACGCCATCCTGGCCAACCAGAACGTCGGCTGTTAACCGGGCAGTTGACGCTGCAGCGGGCACTGCCACTCCCATGGAACTCAACTCTGAAGGCCGCATCTGCACGCGAATTACCACGACAGACTCCATCGGCACACCACTCTGCGCATACGGCAAAGCGACAAAACCGGACGCGTAAACAACGTAGTCGCGGCCCGCTGCGAAATGCTGCCGCAACACCGTCAAACCCAACACCAAGACCGCCGCCACGGCTGCGTAAACCCAGATTCGCCGCTTGCGCGGATGACGAGAGCGAAAGGCCGCAGTGATTTGCTGCTCCACCAACGGACTCGCCTCACGCGGCAACACCGACGCCAACCGCCGCAAACTGTCAATTAGATCCGTATCTTCACTCATGCTGTACACCTGACACGCCTTTGCATCTTGGCCGCCAAAATGGCGCGCGCTCGATGAAGCCGCGACCGCACCGTACCCACCGGACATCGCAAATTATTCGCCGCCTGCGAGTAATCCATACCTTCCAAATCGCACAACACCACAACTTCGCGATAATTCGGCGGCAAACTCAGAATCGCCGCCCGCAAATCTCGTAATTCTTCTTCCCTGCTCAACGCGTCAATCATTTCGCCGCCCACGGTAGCGGGTTCACTCTCAACAAACCGTCGCTGGTGCCGCAAACGGCTGCGAACCATATTGCGCGCCGTGCCAATCAAATATCCCTGCAAGCTGCCGTTCCCCTCAACAAAACCGCTCGCTGCCGAAAGTAGCGACAAAAACACCTCTTGCACAATTTCCTCCGCCATCTCCACCTGTCCGGACATGTGCAGCGCGAATCGAAACACCGGCCCTTGATGCCTTTGATAAAGCGCCAGAAAAGCCGGCTCATTGCCCTTGGCCGCGAGTTTCAGCAGCTCACTATCGTTGGTCAAATTCAGCTCTCATCACGTATTAGCGCAAGCGGCCAGAAAAGTTCCACATTTTCCGCGCGATACCATCTTCAATTGTCACCATTGGACGAACGCACGCGGCGGCGCGTTACCCTGCGGCTCATGCCGTACCTGATGTTGGTTTACCTGTTCGCCTATATTGATCGCGCCAACATCAGCGTTGCCAAGCTCAAGATGCAAGGCGATCTAGGTTTTGACGACAGCCTGATTGGCTTTGGCGCGGGCATCTTTTTCGTCGGTTATTTTCTGCTGGAAGTGCCTTCCACCCTGATTGTCGAACGTTGGAGCGCTCGCAAACTTCTTTCGCTGATCATGATCGTCTGGGGCGTCGTGGCCACGGCTTCCGGCTTCATCCAGACGAGGCAGCAATTCGTTGTCCTGCGATTTATATTGGGCGCGGCCGAATCGGGATTTTTTCCCGGCGTGATTGTCTATCTCTCCCACTGGTACCGCTTCGAAGACCGCGCCCGCGCCAAAACGTACTTCATGATGACGCAACCGCTGGCCATCCTCACTGGCTTTGCCGTATCGCGCTTCATTCTGGAAACCGTCCACTGGCAAGGCCTGGCAAGCTGGCGTTGGGTCTTCATTCTGGAAGGAATTCCGCCCGTACTGCTCGGTCTGTTCAGCTTCTTGTATCTGACTGACCGCCCCGGTGATGCGCACTGGCTTTCGCAAGACGAAAAAGATTGGCTCACGGCCGCACTCACCGAAGAAGCGCGCGAGCGTGAGGCCGCTGGACGCGTAAATATCATGGCCGCTCTGCGACATCCATACACTCTGCTGCTGATCCTCATATATTTCTTCATCACCAGCAGCAATCAAGGGCTCATCTTCTTTCTGCCGTCAGTAGTAGACGAAATGAAGCAACTGTCGGTCACCATGCGCACGGTCATGACAATGCTCCCTTACGTTCTCGGCTTCTTCACCATCATGCTGGTTGGTTTTTCCGCGCAACGTACGGGCGAACGCCGCTGGCACGTTGCCGCTCCTATGCTGTTCGGCAGCGTAATGCTGCTGGCGGCCGTAGCCGCGGGCCATCACATCGCCTGGGTGCTCACCTTCTTCATCCTCTCGGCCGGCACGTCGCAAGCGTTCCTGCCGGCCTTTTGGACACTGCCAACCAGCTACCTGGGCAAGTCTGCCGCTGCCACGGCAGTGGGCTTAATCAATTCGTTTGGCAGTTTGGGCGGCTTTGCCGGCCCGTACTCTTTCGGCTATCTCAGAACGGCTACCGGAACTTGGCAGTCCGGCCTGCTCGCATTGAGTGCCTTTTCCATTTTCTCCGGCTTGCTCGCGCTTCGCATTCGCACTAGGAGTAAACTGCATTTTGAGCATGACAAAACGTAAGCCTGAAGATCTGCGCAGCCAGCGCTGGTTCGTTCCTGAAAACGCCCCTGGCTTCAGTCACCGGTCGCGCATGAAGCAGATCGGCTATCGCCGCGAAGATTTCACGGGAAAACCCGTCATCGGCATTATCAACACCTGGAGCGAAATAAATCCGTGCCATTATCACCTGCGCGAACGCGCCGAATTCGTGAAGCGCGGCGTTTGGCAAGCGGGTGGCTTTCCCGTTGAGATTCCCGCCATGCCCATCACGGAAGTCTACATGCGCCCGAGCCCCATGCTGTATCGCAACCTGCTCGCCATGGAGACCGAAGAACTCCTGCGCTGCATGCCTATTGACGGCGCAGTGTTGATGGGCGGCTGCGATAAGACGACGCCCGCGTTATTGATGGGCGCCATCAGCATGAACATCCCCGCCATTTATCTGCCTGCCGGCCCCATGCTGCGCGGCAATTGGAACGGCAAAGTTCTGGGCAGTGGCACGGACGCTCGCAAACTTTATACCGAACGGTGCGCCGGCAACATCACCGAAGAAGAATGGATCGGCGTGGAAAATGGCATCGCCCGCTCACCCGGTTTTTGCATGACTATGGGAACGGCCTCCACCATGACTTCTCTGGCCGAAGCGCTCGGCATGACTTTGCCCGGCGCCGCCTCGATTCCCGCTGCCGATTCCAATCATCAGCGCATGTGCCTTGGTTGCGGCAATCGCATTGTCGACATGGTTTGGGAAGATCTGAAGCCGCAGGATATCCTCACGCGCGACGCTTTCGAAAACGCCATAACCGTAGACATGGCCATCGCCGGCTCCACCAACGCCATCATTCATTTAGTTGCGTTGGCCGGGCGCTGCGGCATTCCGCTTGATCTCGAACTGTTCGACGACATCTCCCATCGCGTTCCGGTGCTTGCCAACATACGTCCCTCGGGCGCATACCTCATGGAAGACTTCTTCTACGCCGGCGGCTTGCGCGCGCTCATGGCCCAAATTGCCGATCTCCTGCATCTTGATTGCCGCACCGTTAACGGCCACACGATAGGTGAAAATATCGCTGGTGCAGCCATCATCAATAAAGACGTCATCCGTCCCCGCGACAACGCTTTAGCCGACACCGGTGGAACGGTGATCCTGCGCGGCAGTCTCGCTCCCGACGGCGCAGTGATCAAAATCTCCGCGGCAACTCCGCGCTTACTCCAACATACCGGCACCGCTGTCGTCTTCAAGAATTACAACGACCTGGAAGCGCGCATCAACGATCCGAGTCTGCCCGTGACGGAAGACTCCGTTCTCGTTTTGCAAAGTGCGGGCCCGCTGGGAGGTCCAGGCATGCCGGAGTGGGGCATGCTGCCGATACCGAAAAAACTGCTGGATCAAGGGGTGCGCGATCTAGTGCGTATCTCCGATGCGCGCATGAGCGGCACGGCCTACGGCACTTGTGTGCTTCACGTCTCGCCTGAGAGTCACGTGGGAGGTCCGCTCGCTCTGGTCAAGGATGGCGATAAAATTTCGCTCGACGCAGCGGGCCGCAAGCTCGACCTGCTCGTTTCGGAATCGGAGCTTGCAGCCCGCCGTACACAATGGAAAAAGCCGGTATCGTCTTTTGCCCGTGGCTACGGCGCGCTCTACTTGGAGCGAGTGACACAAGCCAATCGCGGTTGTGATTTCGATTTTCTTGGAGAGCACTTGGCCACCCCCGAACCCGAGATTCACTGAGCTAGCTTAAGCCGCGACCGCGCTTTTCGTAGTCGGCTCCATTTCTGCTCCGCCCGCGGCAGCGGTCTGTTTCGCGCGCATCTGTGCGCTCCACAGCGCGAGTTTGTATTTCTTCTGCTGCAGCTCTAAGCGGCGCTCGGCAATGTCACAAGTTTTATGAAAGTGGTAATCGTCTATGCGTCGCTGCATAGATACTTCCACGTTTTTCTTAGCGCGGCAAACGGCCTCTTCGGCCTGTACGCGATAACTGTCAACCATCATGAGGCGTTTCAAATCATCTTCCGGCCACTTGGACGGATCGGGCTCAGCGGCGTACAGTTTAGACTCGATGCTTTCGAAAATAAGTTTCCGGCGCTGTAGCGCCCATCGCCATTCGACGAGCTTTGCCACCAGAACGAGTTCCTCATAGTCGTACGGCATGTAGTGGTTGTGAACGGTTTCGACGAATTGATCGAATTCCACCACCGATTCACCGGCAACGAGGACTCGCTCATAGCGGGATGTCGCGGGTGGCGGCCCTTCCGGCTCAGCCTCAGGCTCGAAATCGGGTGCTGGCTCGACACTAGGCGCCGGCAACACCGGCACGGGCTCAGGTTCGTCAGGAACGGGCGCCGGCATGGCGGCCCCGTGTGAGGTTTCAGTCGCTGTAAGAAGCTCGGCTGTTTGAGATTTTCTTTTCGCTTTGCGCTCGGCGGCGCGACGGACAGAACGGGGAGTCATTCTTGTTTCCTCTCGGATTTACAAAGTTTTGAAATGGCCCGTGCGTCAATGTCACTACCGCGGACCTGATTGAAAGTACCTGTGGCTGTCAAGCGACTCATCGGAGTGCCCTTGGGCTCTGGCCGCACAAGCGGCTTGTTATCAACTGCTTAGATGGCAATTAAAAAAGATTGCTGAACTGTGATCGTCTTGGGAACAGGTCCTTAAGCCAGTGTTTTAAACCTGCAATAGTTGCAATCAGGCAATCGGGCTTCAGGAACAGATTCACCCACAGAAAGGGGTATTCGTGACTAGATTGCGAGTTCAAAGCTTTCTACCTTCATCAATGGCTACGGTGCTGGCCCCAGTCAGGATCTCGCGAGCTCGCTCGGTGCCGGCGGCACGGCCGGGATTGATTACGACCGGCAGCATCTGGTGGAGACGCTGAAGGAAAAACTCATGTCGCGTGGCAACCTGCCGATCCCAGGGGAGCAGTGAAACGAAGGCGACTTGTCTCCCAAGGGGCAATTGAGACAAAAACCAAACCAATCAAATCAGGGCTTGCGGCCTGTTACATTTGCCCGAACAAAACACACAATGTCGGTATAATGTAATTACATGGAGCGCAGCTCCCCATATGACTGGGATCGGCACAACAAGGGACACATGGCGGCACATCATGTCGAGCCGCACGAATTCGAGGAGGTCCTCGCGAATGAGCCTATTTATATTGAAACCCGCATCGATACCGAAAGCGGACAAGAAAGAATTCTCGAACTGGGTCACACCAATCGTGGCCGCGTGCTGTTCGTGGCGTGGACGCCACGTGGCGAGCGGACACGCCCAGTGACTGCGTTTGAGGCAAACCGCAAAACTCGCACCGCTTATGAGAGGAGACTCTATGAAGAAAAACAGCAGTAATGCAATTGGGGCAGAAGCGGCTTTCGCCGCGGACCTTTATCGCGGCCGTGCTGCGCTTAATAGCAAAGCGCAGGAGCTTCTGGCGACCGGATCGCGCCAAGTTACGATCCGTCTGAGTAACAGCGAAATCGCACGGGCAAAGCAGCAGGCAGAAGCCAAAGGGCTCCGCTATCAGACATACATCAAAATGCTGCTGCACGAAGCGCTCGGGCGGAATCCAGCCCGTCACTAAGACCGACGGCAGTTTTCTGACACGAACAATTGGGTGTTAGTCGAACCCCTAACGCCAAGGTGAAGCCAGCTGACCCTCAGCCAAAGCGTCCCCCCAAGCCTGAATCCACAAATTCAAACCCCGCCGAGCAGTGACGCGCCTTACTCCGTACAGACCAAGTTCGTTTCGTAAAATCGCCTCCGCGTCCCGGTCGCCGCTCCGTTTCACCCCTCCCTCATACCAGTTCAAAAAATCGACAAATTTTATTTCTTTTCTTTTCAACCGCTTAGCTCATTTTCGCCATCATTCCCGTTCGCCCCTCACCCTAACCTGACAACGGAACGACGTTCTGTACCCGTCGGGCGTCGCCAATTCTATACGCGCATGAAAGGTTTAAACCGTGGAAATGACGAAGCTGGAAACAACCTCTCGGCCGGCTACGAGCATCCGGCAAAACAACCGGCAAAAATCATTTGTCCGCGCCGCCAAATACGGGACTTTTTACCGCGTCTGCCTATATATTTTAAGGGGCGGTAAAAAGTCCCCCAAAATCGCTCCTCTCTCAACCGGCAAAAAACGCGGCAATCCGACGCACAAATTCGCCCGGCGCACCTCCGAAAGGACTCGCCAAAACATCGGCAAACCAAACAGCGATACGATGTCCAAAGCCATGTGCCCGAAATCACTTTCGACCGTCGCGACGCTCGCCTTGTTCGCCATCACGGCGCTAACACCACCCGTTCCCGCCGCCGATCTCACCGCCGAACAAGATCACCAGCGCCTCATGGATTTGCTGCATATCAAATCACTCCGCCAAGGCGCCGACGGCCGCAATGCCAGCGCTCCTAACGCCGCTAACTACGACGAAGTGAAGGCCAATCCCTATCCGAATCTGCCTGACCCGCTTGTTCTCAAAAATGGCAAGCACGTCAAGTCGGCGAAAGATTGGTGGCAAAAGCGCCCGCCCGAAATTGTCGAAGACTTCGACCGCGAAGTCTATGGCCGCGTCCCCGCTTCCCTTCCCGCCGTTCGTTGGCAAGTGACTGACACAACCAACGAAACCATCGGTTCCCTCGCAGCGCTCACCAAACATCTAATGGGCCACGTGGATAACTCCGCGTATCCGGCAATCACGGTCGACATTCAGTTGACTCTGACGACACCGGCCCAAGCAACGTCACCTGTGCCAGTGATCACCGAATTCACGTTTCAGCGCCGTCCCGGAATGCCTCCGATGCCCGCGCCACCCCGCGCGACCACACAAGAGCGCGTGCTGGCCCAAGGTTCGGGTTACGCGTCGCTTATCCCCACCAGCATTCAACCGGATAACGGGGCGGGTCTCACCCAAGGCATCATCGGCCTCGCCAACAAAGGGCAACCGCGCGGACTGGAAGATTGGGGTGCACTGCGCGCGTGGGCGTGGGGCGCGAGCCGTGCGCTCGACTACTTTGAAACCGACAAGAACGTTGATGCGAAACACGTCGCAATCGCCGGGCATTCGCGTTACGGCAAGGCTGCCCTCATCACCATGGCGTACGACGCGCGCTTTGCCTCTGGCTACATCAGTTCCTCCGGCGAAGCTGGCGCCAAGCTGTACCGGAGAAATTGGGGCGAACTCGTCGAAAACGTGGCAGGCACCGGCGAATATCACTGGATGGCCGGCAATTTTTTGAAGTACGCCGGACCACTCACCTGGAACGACCTCCCAGTGGATTCTCATGAACTCATCGCATTGTGCGCCCCAAGGCCTGTCTTCATTGGCGCGGGAGCCACGCAAGGAGATGGCTGGGTAGATGCCAAAGGTATGTTTATGGCCGCCGTGGGAGCCGGTCCGGTATACACACTCCTCGGCAGGAAGGGTCTAGGTACCTCCGAGTTTCCTCCCATTGAGACTCCACTCGTAGACGGAGACGTCGCCTTCCGCCAACACACGCAGGGCCACACACCCGCTCCCAACCTCCCATTCTTTCTCACCTTCGCCGCGCGCTACTTTCCCCCGGGCGCAGCTAACGCCGCCGCGCAATCGCGCTGGTCGCTCGATCCAGACGGCGGCATCGTTTGGAATGTCCAGCCAGGTGAAGCACATCAAGATCAAATCGAAATGAGTGGGCGCAAGGTTTCGCTCATTGCTACTTACGGAGTCGATGCGGAGGCCCATCTCATTTTGCAGCGGCAAGTTGTCTTCCCATTGCTGCGCACCCTGCCCAATGATACGCACGCCAGTCTCATCTATACGTTTGGCGAAGACGCTACACCACGAATTCTGATCGACGGCCATGCCGTAGCAGGTGAGACAGTCCGCTCCATCTCCCACAAAGGCATTCTGACCATAAAGAGCGTACTCGGGCGCAAGCAAGATGTTCTTCTCACACGCACGCTCTTTCCCTCCACTACCAGGCAACTTGTCATCGAGCGGCTCACTTTCACCAACAACTCATCCGTGGCGCAGCGCATTGAAGTCGAGCACACCGAAAAAATCGCCCATACCAATCCTCGGAATGGCGTCTATGGCGAGTACATCCTGGCCGCGCGCCTTCCCGATGCGGGCGAACGCACACTCGCTCCCGGCGAAAACACTACCTTCAGCCTCGTCTTCACCGGACGCAACGCTCACGAAGAAGACGCCTCGGTAGACACCGCCGCGGAGGAATCGGCGCGCCAGACGCTTGTGGCGGGCTACCTATCAAAATTAGTGCTGGAAACGCCCGACCCCGTGTTGAATCGCGCCTTCGCCTTCGCCAAGATTCGCACCGCCGAAAGTGTCTACGAAACCAAGGGCGGATTGATGCACGGCCCAGGCGGCGGCAGTTACTATGCGGCTATCTGGGCTAACGATCAAGCCGAATATGCGAATCCGTTCTTCCCATTCTTGGGCGATGCCACCGCAAATGCATCCGCCGTCAACGCCTTCCGCCTCTTCGCCAAGTACATGAACCCCGATTACAAACCCATCCCAACTTCGATCATCGCCGAAGGAACCAGTTTCTGGAACGGCGCTGGAGATCGCGGAGACATGGCCATGATCGCTTACGGCGCAGCGCGTTTTGCTCTCGCTTATGGCGACCCGAAGACTGCGCTTGAATTGTGGCCATTGATTGAATGGTGTTTGGAATATTGCAACCGCAAAAAGAACAGCGCTGGTGTGATCGCTTCCGATAGCGACGAACTCGAAGGCCGCTTCCCAGCGGGCAAGGCCAATCTGAACACATCGTCGCTCTACTACGACGCGCTGAACTCGGCCGTTATGCTCGGCAAGAGTTTGCGTAACGTTGACGAAACGCAGCTATCGCATTATGCGCAGCAAGCGCGCCAGGTGCGCGCCGCCATTGAGCAATACTTCGGCGCGGATATTGACGGCTTTCATACTTACCGGTATTACGACGGCAACACCGTCTTAAGGGCTTGGATATGCACGCCTCTCACCGTTGGCATTTTCGATCGGGCTAGCGGCACAGTCGAAGCATTATTTTCACCACGGCTTTGGACGCCCGACGGCCTCGCCACGCAAGCAGGCGAGAAAACGTTCTGGGACCGTGCCAGCCTCTACGGACTGCGTGGCGCACTGGCCGCGGGCGAGACGCAGCGCGCGCTTTCGTTTCTCACTTATTATTCGACCCGCCGTTTGTTAGGCGAACACGTCCCTTATCCGGTGGAAGCTTGGCCCGAAGGAAACCAGCGTCACTTGGCGGCGGAAAGTGCTTTGTACTGCCGCATCTACACCGAAGGATTGTTCGGAATTCGACCCACCGGTTTGCGATCCTTCGATCTCACTCCGCGCTTGCCTGCAGGCTGGCATGAGATGAAGTTGCAAAGCGTGCAAGCGTTCGGGCACAGTTTCGATCTTGCAGTAACTCGCGACGGCGACAAGCTGCGTGTGGATGTAAAACTAGAAGGGCAGTCGGTCCCTTCACAAGTCATTGAATCTGGCGCAACCACCAGCATCCGATTTACTTAGAGTTCTATCATCAAAGCAGCATGCCGTCTAAAACGGATGCGCTCAGCTTCTGCATGATTGTGAAGAATGAGGAGCGCGATCTGCCAAAGTGCCTCGACTCGGTGCGAGGCTTGGCCAGCGAGTTGATCGTGGTAGACACCGGTTCTACTGATGCGACGCCCCAAATCGCGGCAAGTTACGGCGCAACAGTGGTTCCCTTTGATTTCACGCGCGTCGATTTCGCGGCGGCTCGCAATTGCGCGATTTCCCATGCGCGTGGCTCTTGGATCCTCATGCTCGATGCCGATGAAACGCTCGACCCATCGGGCGCACCGAAAATCGAAGTGGTACTAACGAAAAACGAAAATGCAGGCTACTTTCTCGAGCGCCACAATCACGCTTCGGATTCTGCCGGTTCCACCACTGATTTCGTCGTCCGTCTGTTTCCCAACCGGCCCCACTACCGGTATCGCGGCCGCGTCCACGAGACCGTCGACGCCTCGATTCTAGCCGGTGCCGGGCGGCTCATCCAAACTGATATTCACATCCAACACAATTTTGTTTCCGACCGCGAAATACGGCGCCGCAAGAATTACTGGTATATCCAGATCCTGGAAGAAGAGATCGCCGAGGATCGATACGACGACACGCGCCTCGATTTTCTCGCAGCCGAATATCATCAGCTCGAAATGTTTGATGAAGCAACAGCCATAACCGAACGGATTGTGAGCATGCGTCCAAAGGATGCCCGAGCTCATCTGTTTTTGGGCACGTACCACTTGCTCTATCAACACGATCCAGTTCGGGCGCGCGCGGATTTCAATCGAGCGCTGAAACTTCGTCCAGGCTATCCAGAGGCCATATCTTTCCTGCAACGCATTGACGAGCAGGAACGCCTATAATGAATGAGCATTTGGGGCAGCTGATATCGACAACAATAGGAGCGTAATCAATACTATGATGACTCGACGCAGTGTTCTCAAATTGGCGGCAACAGCGCCGTTGCTGAGCCGCGCATTCGCCGGATCCCACGACGAATTCTGGAATTCCAAAGATCCCTCGCAATGGTCGGATAAGGAAACAACCCAAATGCTGACGAAATCGCCCTGGGCGAAACAAGCGTCGGTGGAGTCAGCGGGTCAAAGAAACATGAGTTTCCCTGGCAGCGGTGGCATGGGCGGCCGCGGCGGTGGCATGGGCGGTGGCGGCGGCATGGGCGGCGGCGGAGGCATGGGCGGCGGCGGTGGTATGGGCGGTGGTGGAATGGGCCGCTCTCGCGGAGGCGACACGGGCGGAGCGCTCGATGTTCGCGCGTTGGTGCGCTGGGAAAGTGCGCTGCCCATAAGCGCCGCATTGAAAAAGAGTCCACCGCCGGAAGCGGCCGAATCCTATATCCTCAGCGTAACGGGTTTACGCATGCGCCAGCCCAGTTACGATTCCAATTCATCTGAAAGCGATAGCGGAGACCGGGACGAGCAAGTGCAAAGACGGATCCTTCATTCCGCATCGCTCGAAGTCAAAGGAAAAGATCCGATTTCGCCAAGCAAGGCGGAAAAAGTGGATGACGTGGACGGCCCCATTTGGCGAATCAGCTTTCCGCGAGAGGGGAATCCTATTACAAAAGATGATAAAGAAGTCACCTTTCTGCTGAACATGGGGTCCTATTCTGTGAAGGCGAAATTCCCGTTAAAGGAAATGACGTATAAGGATCAATTGGCGCTCTAAAGTCTGCTTACGCGGGGGCGTAGCGGAGTGTAGCCGCAGGGCAACCTGTTACGATGAGTTTTCTATCCCCCGCGATGATGCTTCGCACTTCATCCGGCATCCTGGCTGAAATCGTTTCGCAAAAACAACAGGAAGTTGCCGAGTTACACGTCCGTGCCGCCATGCTCGAAAGCGCTGCGCGCGAACGCAAACTTTCGCCCCGCCCGTTTGCCAAACACTTGCGAACGCACGCGCCGGCCATCATTGCGGAAATCAAGAAAGCTTCTCCCAGCAAGGGCCTATTGCAGCCCGATTTTCATCCCGCTGTGATCGCCCATCAATACGAACAGGGCGGCGCCGCCTGCTTGTCTGTCCTTACCGATAAGCCTTTCTTTCAAGGCTCGCTGCATGATTTGGAAGCCGCGCGCGCGGCCACTCAGCTGCCGGTGTTGCGTAAAGATTTCACAATTGACCGCCTGCAGATCTTCGAAGCGGCGGCGCATGGAGCCGATGCGATTCTGTTGATTGCCGCGATTCTCGATACTGACGAATTGCAGCAGTTTCGCGAGCTTGCGGATTCTTTGGGCTTGGCCGCTCTAGTGGAAGTGCACAATCACGACGAACTGAGCAAAGCCATCGATTCGGGCGCGAGTATCATTGGCGTCAATAATCGCAACCTGGATACATTTGAGGTCTCTCTCGATACGTCTCTTCGGCTCAGCTATTTGATGCCTGCCGGCGTCACGCGGGTCACCGAAAGCGGCATCTTTACGCGCGCTGACATCGAAACTTTGAGCGCCGCCGGTTTCCACGCCTTTCTCATTGGCGAATCCCTGATGAAATCGGACGATCCGACGGGAGCTTTGCGGGCGCTCCTGACCCCAATTCAAATCAACCATGTCTAGAAACTCGATGGCCGCCGCGGAACTTCCGTTTGTTATCAAAGTGTGCGGCATCACTACGGAAGACGACCTGGAAACGTCTGTGGAAGCAGGCGCGAATGCCATCGGTTTTAACTTCTATCCAAAGAGCCCGCGCTTTCTCACGGCGGCGCGCGCCCGGCGAATCGCACGATCTGCGCGCGGTCCGTATATAAAGGTAGGCGTGTTCGTAAATCCCAGCGAAGATGAGTTGCTCGAGATTGCCTCTCACGTGCCGCTGGATGTGCTGCAATTGCATGGCGACCAATCGCCGGTACATCTGGCCAGTTCCTTTCGTGTTTGGCAGGCGAGCCATCCAACGGCCGATCGAAAGTCGCTCGACCCAGCCGTGGAAGCTTGGCTGTTGGATACGCCGACCCCGCGCCATGGAGGCTCGGGCGAAACGTTTGATTGGTCTCTAGCCGCTGACTTTCCGCGCCGTTTGATCGTGGCCGGCGGATTGGATGGCGACAATGTAGCTAGCGCCATTCGCACAGCCAACCCTTGGGGTGTTGACTCCTGCTCGCGCCTTGAAATAAACCCCGGCCAAAAGGATCAGGAGCGTGTCAAACTCTTTGTCCAAGCGGCTCTCGGAGCCTTTCGTTCGCAATCCAAACTACATTCGGAAGTGCATTCATGACCACCACTACTTCCCTTCCCGATGCCGGCGGCCATTTTGGCCCCTACGGTGGACGCTATGTTCCCGAAGTGTTGATGTCGCCGCTCGAAGAACTCGAGCATGCCTATGCAGCGGCCCGCGTCGACCCCGCATTCAACAAAGAGCTGCAGGAGCTTCTTCATCACTATGCCGGGCGGCCAACGCCTCTCTATTTCGCTTCACGCCTCAGCGAATCGCTGAAAGGCGCGCAAATCTGGCTCAAACGAGAAGACTTGCTGCACACCGGGGCCCATAAGATCAACAACTGCCTGGGCCAGATTTTGTTGGCGCGGCGCATGGGCAAACGCCGCATCATCGCGGAAACAGGCGCTGGCCAGCACGGTGTGGCAACGGCCACGGTCTGCGCTCTTTTCGGTTTGCAGTGCGTGGTCTACATGGGCGAAGAGGACATGCGCCGCCAGCGGTTAAACGTCTTTCGCATGCGGTTGTTGGGCGCTCAAGTGATCGGCGTAGCTAGCGGCAGTCGCACTTTAAAAGACGCTATCAGCGAAGCTATGCGAGATTGGGTCACCAACGTTGACACCACTCACTATTTGCTCGGCTCCGTTTTGGGCGCTCATCCCTACCCCATGATGGTGCGTGATTTTCACAAAGTGATCGGCGAAGAAACACACGCGCAAGCTCGTGAACAAATCGGCCGTTTGCCCGACACGGTGATTGCTTGCGTGGGAGGCGGCAGCAACGCCATTGGGATTTTTTATGCGTTCGTCGATTCCCCGGTAAAACTCGTCGGCGTGGAAGCGGGTGGTCGCGGCCATCAACTAGGCGAACATGCGGCCCGTTTCAGCGGAGGCTCGCCAGGCGTTCTACAGGGCACCTTTAGCTACCTCTTACAGGATGAAGACGGACAGATCGGTCTAACTCATTCCGTCTCCGCCGGTCTGGATTATCCCTCCATCGGGCCCGAACATGCCTGGCTTCACGATCAGCACAGATGCGAATACGTTTCCATGTCCGACGCCGGAGCTTTGACGGCGGCTCGCACACTGGCGCGCACTGAAGGTATCATTCCAGCTCTTGAATCCGCGCACGCCATCGCCGAAGCCATCCGTCGCGCGCCTTCTGAACCCGGCCAGGTATACGTTGTCAACGTTTCGGGCCGAGGTGATAAAGATATTGATATCTATCGCGAAAACATGCCCGAACTCGATCAGGAGACGGCGGCCCCGTAATGGTGGAAACATCGACACGTATTTCAAATCTGTTCGCCAAGCGCAAGGCGGAAGCCAGTAAGGCGTTCATTGCTTATCTCACAGCGGGTGATCCCTCGCTCGAAATGACCACGGAGCTTGTGCTCGCTCTGGAGCGCGGCGGGGCCGATCTCATCGAACTAGGAGTCCCTTTCTCCGATCCCATTGCCGATGGTCCGGTGATTCAACGGGCCTCCGAACGGGCGCTACGAGCGGGCGCTACTTTGCCCAAGTTGCTCGAAACCGTGCGCGAAATCCGCCGCCATTCGCAGATTCCGCTTCTCTTGTTTAGCTATCTGAATCCGCTCTTGCGCTATGGTCTGGACAAACTCGCGCGCGATGCGGCAGCCGCCGGTGTCGACGGCGTGTTGCTCACAGATCTTTCGGTGGAAGAAGCAGCCGAACCGGTGAGCTGTTTGCGCAGCCGGTCGCTGGACACCGTCTTTCTCGCCGCGCCCACCAGTTCAGAACGCCGCCTGCGACTGGTGGCTGAGCACTCTTCCGGATTCGTCTATCTGGTATCGCGCACAGGCGTAACTGGTGAGCAACAATCTTTGGCCACCTCCGCCGCGCCGCTCGCCCAACGGATGCGGCAACTGACACAATTGCCCATCGCACTGGGCTTTGGCGTGAGCACACCGGCACAGGTTGCGGAAGTGGCAAACCTTGCCGATGGAGTCGTGGTCGGCAGCGCCATCGTAAAATTTATCGAAGCCAACAGCGCCTCACCCGACCTGCCGGCAAAACTGGAAGCGTTCACCCGGCAGCTGACCGCCCCGTTGCATGCATCATGAGCGAACTCCATCCCGACGAACTAGAAACATGCCGCACCCGGATCGACGCGTTAGATCGACGCCTTTTAGATCTGCTGAATGAGCGTACGGCCATAGTCGAACAAATCGGCCGCATTAAGCAGGAGCGCAGGCTGGGTGTTTATGAACCAAAGCGCGAAGATCAGGTGTACGCCAATATTCTCACTCACAATCGCGGCCCCCTGCCAGCGGACGCCGCCAAGCGGATCTTTGAACGAATTATCGATGAGATGCGAACCGTGCAACGCAACAATATGGAAGTGGGAAAAAAGAAATGCTAGTTGTCATGCAGGAAGAAGCGCCGGAATGGCAGATTGAAACAGTCATCAGCCGGTTGGTGGAAATGGGCTTTACGGTTCATCGCTCTACCGGTGTCAAACACACGCTGCTGGGTGGCGTTGGACCGATCGACGATTTCGATACAGCTTTACTCGAAGCGATGGAAGGCGTAAAGGAATGCCACCGGATCGTATCCTCCTACAAACTGGCCAACCGAAGTTTTAAACCCGGCGGAACCATCATCAAGGTGGGCAATGTGGACATCGGCGGGCCGAAGGTGGTCATCATGGCCGGTCCTTGTAGCGTTGAAAGCGAAAAGCAGATTGAAGAATCGGCTGCGATTGTGGCCGCGGCAGGCGGGCAGATCATTCGTGGCGGAGCCTTCAAGCCGCGCAGTTCCCCGTACAGCTTTCAGGGCATGGGCGATCAAGGCCTGCAAATCATGCGCAAGGCGGCTGATGCTCACGGGCTCAAAGTGGTGAGTGAGGTGATGGATCAAACGCAGATTCCCTTGCTCCTGCAATTCTCCGATATTCTGCAAGTAGGCGCCCGCAACATGCAGAA
>PMSX01000294.1 GCA_003167495.1 Bryobacterales bacterium
TCGCAATAGCGGTGTCGTCGTCGGTTGCGACCATCTGATCCGCGCCCACTGTCTTCGTGTCCTCCATCTGCATCTGCCTCTTCAAAACCCCCGCGATCACAGTTGCCCCGCGTTGCTTCGCAGTGAATACCGCCGAACGCCCGACATTTCCTACAGCACCTACGACCAAGACCGTCTGGCCCGCTTTGATTCCCGTAGCGGAACTGAGCTGGTTGCCAGTTACCGTAACCAGCGGCAGCGCCGCCGCCCGGATCAAATCGAGCCCCTTGGGGATCTTCGCCAAGATCGCTGATTTTACGACACAAAGTTCGGCGTAAGTATTGTCCGCCATAGCGAACACCAGGTCGCCGACGGAAAAGCCTTCTACCCCCGGCCCAATCTTGACTGCAGTACCCGAGATATCAACCCCTATGAGACCCGGGAAGTGGAGAGGATAGAAATCCTTCGTTAATCCAGCACGCCGCTTGTAATCGATCGGATTCACACTCGTGGCGGCGACCCGCACCAGCACCTCGCCCGAACCCGGCACTGGATCAGGATAGTCCTCAAACTTCAGTACTTCCGGACCGCCATATTGATGGACAACAATTGCCTTCATATTTCATCTCCTTGTACGGTGCGCAAACAATTAGTAACAACCTACATAAACGAAGCTAGAATTCACCACCGACTGCTTGGACTCCTAAGAATTCGAAACTGGAAATCGCCGGGCGTAACATTCACGAATATCACAGATATCTACACCCGCCACTGACGGGTTCATTCAGTGGTGCCGCCCCGGGACTCTAGCGCTCGACGCCGAAGAGGCCGACTCTCGACGCGATGAGGCCATCGACGCTGTATCGACCCGGCCCAGAGAAGATCAGCCAAATGAGGATCAACGCGTACAGCACCTCGGGGAGGTACAGGAAGTCGTCGAGCCGGGCGAGGACACCGCTCGCCTGGATACTGTGGATCCGATTGGTGGCGATCGCGACGATCATGTCTCCCATGAGCGTTGCGGCGCACAGCGGCGTGAGCAACCCTAGCGCCAGGCCCGCCCCACAACCGAATTCGACCACGGAGACGAAGAGCGCACTAGCGTGCGGGAACGGGATGTGTGATTGGACCATGGTCTGCTCAACCACGCCGAACTGGGCCTTTTCGAACAGCTTGGTGCCGCCGGAAATACAGAAAAAGATGCCGATCAGGACGCGGGCCGCGGTCACTGGCATCCATTCCCAGGCTCGGAGCATCGTCAAGGCACTCTGGATCACGTGCGTCATTCAACAGCCTCCCAAATAGCTTAGCTAACAGTCACTCCGCCGCAACCCTTGGGATCGTTCTTACGAACGAAGAAGGAAAGCAGAAACATTAGCGGTTAAGCAGCCTTCCAAGCTGCGAGCAATTCCAACAGGCCTTGGCCGCCGTAGTCGACGAAGCCGGATTCTGGCCCGTCACGACTCGACCGTCAACTAGTGCGAAGGGTGCCCAGTGCCCAGTTGATCATGCGACGTTGCACCATCAGTATTTTCATGTTCGTTCGCCTTTCACTGCAAGCACTCTTCAACGATTGCTCATAGTTCTACACGCAAGTGGTGCTCCACGACGAAGGTGTAGAAACGAAAGACTGAGGTAGAGACCGTCGAACACTAGTGTTCGCGGACCGACTCAGCGGGTCGACGCGATCGGACTCTCGAGTGCAGGTTTCCGGGAGAACTCCTGCATCGTCTTTTGGAATCAGATCTGCTAACCAATTGACATGGGACGGCTTGTTTCAATCAACGTCGGGCTTCCTCGTGACGTGGCGTGGAGGGGTGAGAAAGTTCACACTGCAATTTGGAAGCAGCCAGTGCAGGGCAGGATTAAAGTTCGTCGCCTGAATGTGGAAGGCGATGGACAAGGGGACCTCGCTGGACATGGAGGCGAGCACCGCGCGGTCATGGTGTATCAAATGGACGCTTATCGCTACTGGGAGGCTCAGCTCGGACGCAAAGATTTTTCGTTTGGACAATTTGGTGAAAACTTCACAGTAGATGGCTTGCCTGATGATGAGGCTTGCATTGGCGATCGTTATCGCATTGGGAGCGTGCTCTTCGAGGTTACTCAGCCGCGCGTCACCTGCTATCGCGTCGGTATCAGAATGGCAGAGCCGGCAATGGCTGCTCTGCTCGTGTCACATCACCGGCCGGGCTTCTACTTTCGCGTGCTGGAGGAAGGTGAAGTCGGCGCTGGCGACGAAATCTTGAAGGTCGCCGACGGCCCCGAACGCATCACCGTGGCAGACATCGATGCGCTCCTGTATTTGCCAAACCCCTCGCGCGACCAACTTGAAGTCTCGCTGCGAGTGCCGGCACTCAGCCAGGGATGGAAAACCTCTTTAAAGGCAATTGCAGAGCAGAAGACTTCGGAGGGAGGGAATCCCGGGCTCAAGGCCTCAAGCGGCCCGCCACCAGCGTGGCCAGGCTTTCGGCCACTACGCGTCGCCAGAGTAGATCGAGAAGCTGCCAATGTGGTCTCGTTGTCCATCGAACAAACGGACGGGGCATCTTTGCCCGCAGCTCTGCCCGGACAGTTTCTGGTTCTGCGGCTGCGCACAACACCCAACGGCCCAATGCTACTCCGAAATTACTCGATGTCAGGCATGCCGGGTGCCAGGGACTATCGGGTAAGCGTCAAACGAGAGACGAACGGGGTTGTCAGCTCGTATCTTAACGATCACGCACACGCGGGAGATGTTTTGGAGGTGAGCGCGCCTCGGGGCGGTTTTATTCTGAGGTCCGGCGATGCTCCAGTCGTCTTGCTCAGTGCCGGTATCGGGGCAACCCCCGTACTCGCCATGTTGCATTCGCTATCCTCCGCGGCGTCACGCCGTGAGGTCTGGTGGATCTACGGAGCCCGTAACCGCGCAGAGCACCCGTTTGCAAAAGAGTCACATGACCTCCTGCAAACCCTCGTGAACGGCCGAAGCCATATCGTCTATAGCAAGCCCGATTCAGGGGATAAAATAGGTGTCGATTACGACTCGGTTGGGCATGTAGAGACGTCGCTGCTCGATCGGCTGGGTGTAACTCGCGATGCGGATTTCTATCTGTGCGGCCCACCATCATTCCTTAAGCAACTGACCGAGGGTTTGAAGACATGGGGCGCCGACTCCACACGAATTTACCGGGAGATATTTGGGCAGGAAGCGCCGATCACGCCAGGAATTGCACGATCCTCCCGTCCGCCGGTTCACGCTCCAGGAGGGGAACCGGGCAGCGGACCACAGGTTTCGTTTACGCGAAGCGGGCTCTCGGTTCCATGGAATTCACGGTTTTCCAGTTTGCTGGAACTTGCAGAAGCTTGCGATGTTCCCGTACAGTGGTCGTGCCGCACAGGGGTCTGCCATACCTGCGAGTGCGCATTGATCGGAGGAACTGTCGAGTATGAACCTGATCCACTCGAGCCACCAGCCGCAGGTAACCTGCTGATCTGCTGTTCGAGACCTTCCGGCGACGTCGAGATTGATTTGTGACTACTCGCGTAACCTCTTTGGACCACTCACGTATGGATTGCCGCGCTCGTAGAACCGCAACCTTTGATCCACGTTGCGCGTCAAGCCGATGCGTACACTCTCGCCGATGGCGCCCGTTTTCTGCTGGTTCGCCGCCAGCCAGAGAGGGCCGGCGGCACACAGATCCAGCCCATTTTGCTTGAAATCAATCCGCATGGCCTGGGCTAGCCGGCCTGGCCCCCGGGCTAAATCTAGCAGGGCTGCCCCACCGCGGGAGCTTTGCATCAGATCGATTCCCTCGATTGGTTCGAGGGCACGCAAGAGGACTCCTGCTCCGACTCCAGCCGCCTCGCTCGTCACGTTCAGCATGAACGACGAACCGTAGGTGAAGTATACGTAAGCATATCCGTGTCCCAGAAATAGTGAGGCATTGCGCCGCGTCTCCCCGCGAAATGCGTGCCCTGCGGAATCACCGACCGGATAAGCCTCCGTCTCGACAATGCGCCCGCTGAGCCTGCCGTCATCCGTATCATGGACCACTACTTTGCCAATCAGATAGCGCGCCAATTCCACAGTATCCACTGGGAGCTCCGCGCGACGGAGACGACGAAGAGGAATTGTCTCGCCTACGCGTTTCATTTCCCTGTCCGCTAGCGTGCTGCCGCGGGTGCGTTCGAAAGCGGCTGGAGTTCGCCGAGCATCGTAGGGATGAGTTCCGAAACCGTCGGGTGAATATGCACGGCCCTTTGAATGACGGTATAGGGTGCTTTGGCGTACATCACGTCAAGGATCGAGTGGATGGCCTCGTCGCCACCAGTTCCAAGGATGGCAGCGCCCAGAATCTCGTGAGTTTGGGCATCCACGATGATCTTCATAAAACCCTGCGTCTCGCCCTTCTCAACGGCACGGCCAACCTTCGTCATAGGCCGCCGGCCAGTCAGCGCGTGGCGGCCGCTTTTGCGGACTTCTGCCTCCGTCAAGCCCGCACGGCCGAGTGGGGGATCAATAAACAGAGCATAAGCGGTAATGCGATCGCTGACTTTGCGCGGGTCATTGTCCAGAAGATTCGCTCCGACAATTTCAGCATCGTTGAAGGCTGTGTGGGTGAATGCGCCTTTCCCATTGCAATCCCCCAACGCCCAGATTCCGGGGACACTGGTGCGCAACTGGTCATCAACGACAATGTACCCGCGTTTATCGACGGCCACGCCGGCGTTGGTGAGCCCGAGGTCATCGGTATTTGGCCGGCGTCCCACCGCCAGCAGGACATGTGACCCGCTTACCTCGGGATCGCCACTGTCGCAGTCAACGTGAGTGAGAATCTCCTCGCCGCGTTTCGAAAAGGCAATGCAAGTTGCGTTTACCCGAACGTGGATGCCTTCGTGCTCGAGGATCTCCTGGATGGCGGTCGAAACATCCTCATCCTCATGCCCAGCCAAGTGCGACCCCATCTCGATAATGGTGACTTCGCTGCCAAATCTGCGGTACATTTGCGCAAATTCCAGGCCGATGTAGCCGCCTCCCACGATGACTAGGTGACGTGGAACAAAGTCGACGTCCATGATGGAACTGTTGTTAAGGTGCGGGACTTCTTCAACACCAGGCATCTGAGGCAGCACTGCGCGACCACCTACGTTGATGAATATGCGATCCGCCGCGAGCCTCTCCGAGCCGACGCTTACCTCTTTCGGCGATTCGAAGCGAGCGTGGCCCAGGTAGACGGTGCAGTTTGCCGTACCTCTCAGCCAGCTCTCGACGCTGGCACTCGAATGACCAGAAATCGCGTCCTTCCTCGATTTGACAACCTTCATGTCGACGCTCGCCGGGCCATTGTTTACGACTCCGAAATCGGCTGCGCGACGAACCATGTGGGCCGCGTGCGCACTTGCGATCATAGTCTTCGTGGGTGTGCAGCCGGTGTTGACACAGGTGCCGCCGAATAATTTGCGCTCAATAATCGCAACTTTCATTCCCGCCCCTGCCAGGCGCTCCGCCAGGGGAGGACCAGCCTGACCGGTTCCGATGATGATTGCGTCGTAGGTCTTACTCATTGAACTCCTTCGCTCGGCGATTGCACGTGCGGGGCCACCGCAGCAACAAGTTCCTGGACTCGGAAGTCGCAGCCTCCACCAATCATCTCAATGATGTTATCGATTTCAAAAGTCGGGTAAAGTGCCGGGTGACGAATCTCCGACTCGGCAGTCGGCTGCCGGTGTCGGGTCGATGGATTTCTCGGCGTTCCGCGCAATGATTTCCTCGAAAGCAAGGCGTTTGCTGTTCGGTTCTTGAAATGCATTCCACAGCGTTGTGACTACGCAAACCACATGGCTCGATCGGGCGTTTACATCGGACCCTGCGGACTTGAAACAAACGAATGGCTGTCTTGGCACCAGATATAGAGTCGTGCGATCGGTAACCCGCTCGCTCGCGGCACGAACCTCCGCTGAGGATCAGATGGTGCAATCCTGCCCTGAGGCTAGTCCGATGAAGTGGCATCAGGCCCATACAACCTGGTTTTTCGAAACGTTTGTGCTGCGTCCCTTTCTTCCGGATTATACGTCCTTTCGCGAAGAGTTTCGCTGGCTATTCAACAGTTATTACAACTCTCTGGGAGAGGCTCCTCCGGAGAAGCAGCTGCGTGCTTCGTTTTCGCGCCCGTCGCTCGACGAAATCATCGCGTTTCGCGCACATGTTGACGACGCCATGGAGAAACTCTTCGCAAAGCATATCAATGAGGAGGCCGCGCGGCGCGTCGTGTTGGGTCTCAACCACGAGCAGCAGCACCAAGAGTTACTACTCACCGATATTAAGCATGCGTTCTTCTCGAATCCACTTCGTCCGGCGTACGACGACGCCGTTTTAGCGGGAGCACGCGACGTCTCACCTTCCGACTTCATGTGGCATCGCTTCTATGACGGTGTGACTGAAATTGGTTATCCGATAGATTCGACGAACTGCCTCGATTTTTGCTTCGATAACGAAACTCCACGTCACAAGGTGTACTTGGAAGCCTTTGGGATCGCAAACCGCAGCGTTACGTGTCGTGAGTATCTGGAGTTTATGTCTGACGACGCATACACGCGACCCGAGTTTTGGCTTTCCGAGGGCGGGGAAGCGGTGAGAAAAGAGGGGTGGCGCGCGCCCCTCTATTGGGAACGCGATGGCGCGGACAGCACTGGTTGGCGGATCTTCACCCTGCGAGGTTGGCATCCGCTTTCCGCGTTGCTTGATACGCCCGTGTGCCATGTGAGCTTTTTTGAGGCCGATGCGTTCGCGCGCTGGAGAGGCCGCCGCCTTCCCACCGAAGCGGAATGGGAACTGGCCGCGAATGGAAGTTCGATTCAGGGGACCTTGCTCGAGACCGGGCGGCTACATCCCGCAATCGCGTCCGGTGATGGTCTTGACCAGATGTTCGGGGACTGCTGGGAGTGGACAGCAAGCCCCTACACGGGTTATCCGGGTTACAAGCCCCTTCCTGGTGCTT
This sequence comes from Bryobacterales bacterium, assembly GCA_003167495.1. Taxonomy (GTDB): domain Bacteria; phylum Acidobacteriota; class Terriglobia; order Bryobacterales; family Bryobacteraceae; genus Bog-105. The sequence goes on from PMSX01000294.1 coordinate 6,960, forward strand.
TGGGCGAATATAACGGCAAGTTTATGTCGGGCCAGATGATTCTGCGTGGAGGATCCTGCGTCACGCCGGCGAGTCACTTACGTGCAACCTACCGTAATTTCTTTCAGCCGGAGACGCGGTGGCAATTCACAGGAATCCGTTTGGCCGACTAAGGGGTCTCAAATGAATATGAATGTGACGAGTGATTTTCAGATATTCGAAGAGAAGAGCCTCGCCGCTCTGGACGCGCGCGAGGCACTGATCGATGAGGTTTGGCGCGGGCTGCGGAAACGTCCGAGATCCCTTAGGCCGTGGATGTTCTACGATGCCGAGGGTTCGCGCCTTTTCGAGTGCATCACAACGCTGCCCGAATACTATCCCACGCGAACGGAGCGCGACATTTTGGCGAGCTATGCCCAAGCGATCGTCACAGCGACTGGTTCTGACTACTCTCGGCGTTTGCGCCTGCTGGAGTTGGGAGCGGGGACAGCCGCTAAGACCGGTATTCTGCTGGAAGCCGCAACGCGCTTGCGAAGCGAAGTAATTTACTTTCCGGTTGATGTCTCGCCGGATGCACTCGATGAGGCGTGTGACAGCATCGGTTGCCTGCTGCCGGATGTGCAGCTACAGCCGATGGTGGCGAACTATGTCACTCACCCGCCGAAGCTGGAACGGTTCAATGGGAACACACTCGCGACGTACATCGGTTCGAGCATCGGCAACTTCTCGCCGGAGGAGGCTCGCGCCATCCTTCGCAATCTGAGGTCTGGGCTCAGGGCAGGCGATGCGCTGCTGTTAGGTACGGATATGGTGAAAGACATGGCGACTCTCGTGCGGGCGTATGACGACAGAGATGGCGTGACCGCGGCGTTCAATTTGAACATTCTGCATCGCCTCAACAGAGAACTCGGTGCGAACTTTGATACCGGCTGCTTCCGGCATCGGGCGCGCTGGAATCGCGCGGAGTCACGCATCGAGATGCACTTGGAGAGCACGCGCGATCAATGCGTAGATATCCCGGCCGCAGAACTTAGCATTCAATTCGCGGCGTCTGAAACCATTCATACCGAGAGCAGCTATAAGTTCACCCAGAAAACGCTCGGTGCGCTACTGGATGATGCGGGCTTTACGATCAAGCAGACGTGGACGGATCCGCGACGATGGTATGCGCTTACGCTCGCGGGCCTTCAGTAATCGCAATGGCTGTCACGGCTTTTCTTTGCGAACCGTTTTGGGATCCTTGTTCCATCCATGGAAAGCCGACTTGTCGCCCGCGTTCCAAGCCTCGCGGAGTCCAGGAGTCTTCAGATCCCAGTCGGGGCGAATCTCGCTCGTGACGGCCCGCAGGTCGTGCCAGAGGTCGCTGATGGAAGGCCGGCCCCAGAACCAATAGCCGTTATAGATGCTGTGGATGACGAGTCCCGGCTTGAGCACGAGTGTATGCGGAATCATTGGATTATGCTCCGGGTCGGTATACTCCGCGATGTCGAGGTCTTTCTGAACTGTCCTTTCGGGATCGGAGAGGAAGGTCCACTGGGCCCCGACCGACGCGCGGAACTCCTGAAGAGTGTGGTGGTCATCGGTGGAGATCGTAGCAATCTGGGTGTATGCCACAGCGATTTTCGGATAAAACGCGGCAAGTTCCAGATGCTGCTGGTGTTCCTTCGGACAGTAATGGCCGCGCGCGAGCGTCAGGATTAGGGGATCATCGCCTTGGAGTTCGCTAAGTCTGCGCGGCGTGCTCGTGTGATCGGGCAATTGATAGTCAGGAAAAACGTTTCCGGGTACGAGGTTATAGCTCATGATTGGATTCCTTTCACAAATGCAAATGAATTTTGGCTCTGGACACTTACACGCACGAAATACTATGTCTCGTCCACGGCGGCAAATTGGTGAGAGATTTGGCAGACGGGCGAAGAAAAAGCGTTTTTTGCGAAACGAACTTTGCGAAAACACACGGGTTTGCGCAACGAAGCCAATTCGGGTGGATCTGGCGGTTTTATAAAAACGAAGCCAAAGCCCGAACGGCGCCATTGAGTGTAGGTGAAAAAAACGGACCATCTACGAACGGCCGCTCATGCCCAGGGATGAAACTCCACCCCGATCCTCGTCCCGAAGGGGACACCTAACTTCGCAAATCGTTGATTCGGCGCGGTCGTGGGCTTAATGGTGTCTGACCCCTTTAAGATACTAGGACGCCGTTGAGCATGGGTGAAAAAACGAACCCAATGGCGGAGAGGGGAAGAGTGGTATTCGATTTTCAACCTCTTTGGCCCGTTGGGCCATCCCTGCGGATGAAAATGGATGACCCAAGCGGCATGACGAACCTAGGTCGCTGACGCTCCCTGCTCGGTTTCGAGATTGGCTCGGCTTCAGATTCGTCGCGAATTCGAGAGGCGGCCAGGCGGCGGCCGCCCAGACGAGGAAAGGGCGTTTTTGCGAAACGAACCCAATCCTCCCACAGTGGCATGGGCCAGCTTAGTTGTGATTCAGATTGTCAAAGAGCTGTCGGCCAACGCTTCGAACACCTTACGGCGAAGAGAGATTGGCGCGTACCTCAAAAGTATTTTCGAGGCAAAGAACCAAACCGATTGATTCGGTCCGGCGGGAGAGGCGCGATCCGCGATTTTAGAATAGCTTGCGGCGGGACGAGCGGAGATGGAAGGGCGGGGAGGCGAAGCCCTAAAAGTTTTGGTTTCAGCTCGTTGGGAGCAGGATATAAATTTGGAAGGATGGTGACCGGGTTTTTCGAGTGTCCACTTTGTTCTCCTTGCATGATCATCTTCCTTGTGGAATGAAGCCCGGGCTGCCGGTCTTCACTACTTCATTGAACCTTTGTCTAGTTTGAATCCGATTGATTTCGTCAAACGCGTCTTCCGGAAGGGCGGAGACGTTGAAATTCTCCCGGGCACGAGCCGCAGTCCTGGGCGTGGTGAGCAATGCTGTGCCACGCTGCACCGCCCAGGCCAACAGCACCTGTGCCGGCGTCTTTCCCACTCGTGCGGCAATTGCCGAAATGACGGGATCTTCGAGCGGCCCCGGCCTCACTCCGTGCCCCAATGGCGCAAAAGCCAAGAACACGATGTCCTTCTGCTTGCAGAATTCCAGAAGCTCCGTTTCCGGCAGATAGGGATGCGCTTCGACTTGGACCACGGCTGGCTTGATTCTTGCCGATTCGTAGATGGGCGACAGTTCGTTCAAGCCGATGTCAGACAGTCCGATGGCCCGGCACCTGCCACGGTCCACAAGACCCTCCATCGCCCTCCAGGTATCGAGCAGAGTCACGCCGCGGTCGTAAAGGATATTTCCGTTTTGATCGCGCGGATCCTGTTCGTCCCCCGGTTGAAACGCATATGGAGTGTGAATCAGATAAAGATCCAAGTAGTTGAGCCCGAGTCTGGCTAGACTCGCCTCGAAAGCCGGTTCGACGCGCTCGGGCCGATGATTGGTGTTCCACAACTTTGTGGTAACAAAGATGTCTTCCCGCGGAATCGCGCCAGCGGCAAGGACCGCCTGCAACGCCTCACCCACCTCGCGCTCGTTCCGGTATCGTTCCGCACAGTCGAAATGTCGAAATCCAGCTCCCAGCGCGTCTCTGGTAGCACTTATTGTCGTGGCCGCATCCGGGATCAGGGTGCCAAAGCCGAGGACGGGCATACGCCCGGTTCCGTGGTTGAGCGGCATTCTCTTGGTTCGAAAGTCAGAAGATTCGATCATGACGCGTCTCCTCAGCAGTTCGCGACGGCATGGCACCGTCCATCCGCCAACTGCCGAATAGGGCGCGTCCTTGAGGATCGTGTTTCAATTCCAAGCTTTCGCAT
>PMSX01000264.1 GCA_003167495.1 Bryobacterales bacterium
TTCAGATTCGTCGCGAATTCGACAGGCGGCCGCCCACGCGACATTTTCCTGGCCACTTCAGGCGAGGAAAGGGCGTTTTTGCGAAACGAACCCAATCCTCGCAACAGTGGGACGGCCAGCTTGGTTGTGATTTAGATTGTCAAAGAACCGTCGGCCAACCCTTCGAACACCTTGCGGCGAGGAAGAATCGGGTGCGTCAGCTCGAAAGTATTTTCGAGGAAGACGCCGGCAGACATGACCGCCGCAAGTTGGTCTAAAAATAGCGTGCGGCTGAGCCGTGCCAAATGGGTTATTGGGAGGCAAACGAGCAAGTGGCTTAGTTTTCAGCTCACTGGGACGGGAAAATAGTTTGTTGGGTTTGTGATCGCCTTTGGAGGAGGCTCACTGGTTTGCGGGTGGCCGACCAGCCGGGAGTAGATCGCTGGGTTGATAGTGTCGCATTTTCAGTGAGCGATCCATCCGCATACGCGTTTCTTCGCCCTTTTAAATTTCGCACTTCCGGGCTATATTGGCTTCTATGCTCAAGAGGATTGCATTCGTTCTTGGGGTGCTAGGTTGTGTTGCCAGCAACATAGTGTTGGCTGTCGACCAAGAGCAGCGGGGCTCTCCGTCGAAGCCGTTGATTCTGTCTCACGTCACGATCATTGATGTCGCGGCGGGACGGGCCCATCCCGAGATGACTGTAGTCATCGCCGGCGACCGCATCGAGGCGGTAGGCGCCTCTGGCAAGGTTTCGACTCCCGGCAATGCACTGTTCGTGGATGCGAAGGGCAAGTTTCTGATCCCAGGGCTGTGGGACGCGCACTATCACATCGCGCACGTATACTCCGCGAACTGGGCCAGGGAAGTTAGCCTGCCGCTTTTGGTCGCCAACGGCATCACCGGCGTTCGTGACATGGGGGGCGACCTCGATCTTATTAAGATGCTCAAGAAGGAAATCGCCGCGGGAAGGGCGGGTCCGCGCATCATTGCTGCTGGCCCTCAATTGGCCGGAACAAGCAAGGATTCCGCTCAGGGACTCGCCTCGAATAACGCGGACGCAGCGCGGCACTCGGTAATCTATTTGAAGCAATCCGGCGCCGACTTCATTAAAGTCCAATCCATGGTTCCCCGTGACGCGTACTTCGCGATTGCTGATGAGGCAAAGCGGCAGGGTCTCCCATTTGCGGGCCACGTTCCGGAGCTGATTAGCGCGGCCGAGGCGTCCGACGCGGGCCAGCGCAGCATGGAACATTCGATGGGAATCTGGCAGAGCTGTTCCACCGCCGAGCCCGAACTACGAAAATCGATGGCAGAAGCGCTGAAGGATACCAAGACAACCCCCGGCTATATCTTTGCCCGCGTGAATTTCGGACTGCCTCCACGCGGAACACTTGACACCTTCAACAATGCAAAAGCTGCACAGCTTTTCGAACAATTTGCGCGCAACGGAACCTGGCAGGTGCCGACCCTGGTGGAAGAGCAGTCGTTCGCGCTACTTGTCTCTGGCGGTCTGATGGATCAGCGCGGCATGAGTTTCATTCCCGTTCCTATGCAGAAGCCCTGGGACCTGCCCAACATCCTGACCCCTTTAAGCGCGGAGGACCGGCGAGACTTAGTGAAGATCGTTCCCATGATGCTGGACGTGGTTGGTCGCATGCATCGAGCCGGAGTGAGGATTCTGCCCGGAAGCGACGCGCCGTGGCTCGTGGTCCCCGGTTTCAGTTTGCACGACGAGTTGGTTTTGCTAGTCAAAGCCGGGTTAACACCGGCTGAGGCGCTGAGAGCTGCCACGTTGGATATGGCACAATTCCTAGGCATGCAGAATTCACTCGGGACTGTAGAGTCCGGCAAGTTTGCTGATCTAGTGTTACTCGACGCCAACCCGCTGGAAGATATCCGTAACACTCAAAAGATCCGTGCCGTTTTCATGCAAGGCCACTATTTCAATCGAGGGGCCCTAGATGGCCTCTTACGAAATTTGGGAACCCAGCCGACATCCCCTAAATGAGGGGCCATCCTTGATTGTGGCCGGATCACGGTGCAGCCGGAAACAATCGGGCCATTTTGGCTGTGTGGTGGCGATTATCCGTGGTAACGGCGATCTGCTTACCGACGGCCAGCCGGTGATAACAAGCGCCGCCATTTGCGAGGAGGCTTCGATTCGAGTTATCGTCCTGGAATGAGGGTTTAGGTTTGTTGCTATCCGGCGTCGCCGTTCCTTTGTGGTCTGAGAGTTTCTCTTAGAGTTTCCCACTCCCCGTTCGATGGCTACGACCTCGCTCCCGCCTACGAGCATGCAGTTCTCGGTGCTCGATCGCTATCTGAAGAACTATTCCCGCCTCGAGGGGTGGTTTTGGCCGGATTCGATCGCGATTTGGGACAGCTTGCTGTCGTTTCAGAAGTCGGCGGGAGTAGCGGGGCATTTTCTGGAGATTGGCGTATACCTCGGTAAGTCGGCCGTGCTGTCAACCTTGCACTCCCGTGACAACGAAGCGTGCATCCTGGTGGACGCTATTATCCAAAAGGACCTTAGGCCGACGATTGACTCCATTAAGCCGTCGAACGTTATCTATGCCCAAATGCGTTCCACCGACATGCTTCACTCGGGCGCCTTGGCGAAACATCCTGCAAACTTCCGCTGGATCCATATTGATGGCGAGCATACCGGCATGGCGGTCATCAACGACTTGAACATTGCCAACACTCTGCTAAACGACGATGGCGTCATGATCGTTGACGACTTTTTCAACCCGCAGTATCCGCAAATCACAGCGGCGGTTTTCGATTGGCTGCGCGTTCATCCCATTGAACTGACGCTCTTCTTGATCGGGGATAACAAAGGATATTTGTGCCGTCCGCGCTCCACGCACAGCTATCTGTTGTACGTGAAGGATTCGCTGTTTGATGACATGGTCGCACGTGATCGGCCGAATGTGTCGATCTGGAAAACGACGCGGGCCGCTGATATGAACACGTTTGGCATTACGCCAAGATTCGGGAATTTCAATTACATCGGCCCGGATTGGAACAAGAAAATAATCGAAATCTGAGCTATTACATCCTCGACTGGACAGAACGCTCCTACGCGATTTTCAGTTCGGCGGCTGGAACAAACTGTCGCATGCATAACCCGGTAGTTAGCCGCAGCCTGGGTAAAGCGCGTATGGGAGATGATCTCTTTGTTAGCCTAAACTAAGAGCGTATGGTTGCTGGAGTCAAGCGCGCGTTGGTTATGGTTACGGTCGCGGCGCTTCTCGGAAGCGTTCAGTGTTTCGCCAATTGCGCGGTTTCGGTCTGCTCACCTGAGCGAGCCCAGGGGGAGGGTTGCCCTCACCATAAGCCCTCTCACCACGATCAGACTGGCTGCCTTCACCAGCACTCTGCGTTTACTTGCCCCCAAACGTTTGTCACGCGGGAGAGTTTCATCAAAATATTTGCGGGTGAACCAGTTTTCACTAGCCACTCAACGGGCGCTTTGATGCAACCGCGGCATTTATTGCCATTCGATACGGGCTCTCCGCCGCCCTGCCCATCTGCCCCAACGATTTCCATTCTTCGGGTCTAGCTGTTTCCTTTCTCCGATCCACCGTTAGGTTAGTGCTTAATTGCGTAAATTGGAGTATCGTTGCCGCTCCTTCGCAGTCACGGCTCAGTAAGGGCGTCCGAGCAGTGACTGCGAGGGAGCGGTGTAGCAAACTTCTGCAAGTTGGTACTAGCCCCGCGGTTTGCGGAAGCGCGCGTTGCCAATTCTCAAGATTTGAATCGAAAGGAAGAGTGTCAAGATGAATGCCCGAAGGAGTTTTTTTAAAAGTGTTTTGGGACTGAGTGCGGGAGCCGCGGCCATGTCAGCGGAAGTGGGAGGGAATCAACCGCCGCCTTCGGGCCCGGTCGTGCCGGTGGTGACACCCGACATTCCCGATCTGCCGTTCTCAATGGACAACGGAGTGAAGGTGTTTCATCTGATCGCCGAGCCAGTGAAGCAGGTGATCGTCCCTGGCCGGACCTTCGATCTCTGGGGTTTCAACGGTAGTGCTCCCGGGCCGACGATTCAGACAAGTGAAGGCGATCAAGTCCGCATCCTCTTCGACAATCACTTGCCGGAGCCGACCAGCATACACTGGCACGGGCTAGAACTCCCAATCGAGATGGATGGTGTCCCCGGAGTCGGACAGAAGCCGGTGATGCCAGGTGAACGTTTTGTTTACGAATTCCGGCTGCATCAGAACGGCACCTTCTTTTACCACTCACATATGGCCATGCAAGAGATGGTGGGCATGCTGGGTGGTTTCATCATCCATCCGAAGGCCGCTTATTCGCCGCGCGTCGACAGAGACTACCTGCTCGCGCTTCAGGAGTACGCCGTGCTCCCGAATAGCACCGTTCCCAACAGCATGAGTATGGAGTACAACTGGCTCACGTTTAACGGAAAAGCGGGCCCAGCATCGACACCACTGCTCATTCGCGTGGGAGAACGGGTTCGCGTCCGGCTTATCAATATGGGCATGGACCATCATCCGGTGCACCTTCATGGGTTCACATTTTGGGAGACTGGGCGGGAGGGCGCACGGCAAGCCGAAGCGATCTGGCCGCGCGGCAATACAGTTCTTGTCGGTGTAGCGCAAGCACGCGATATCGAATTCGTAGCGGATCGCACCGGCGACTGGATGCTGCACTGTCACCTTCCCCACCACATGATGAACCAGATGTCTTCAACGGTGGGTCCGATGACTCGTCTTGGGCACGGTATGCAATCCGGAGCCAGCATGGAAGAAGCGATGGGGATGCTGCGCGACGGTCAAGCCACTGCGGAAAACAAGGGTGCGAGCCTTGGACGGGGCCTTGGGGTTGGGTCGACGGCGGAAACCGCACGCACGAATGGTCCGCTGTCACACGGCGGAGATGAAGGGGCGATGGCAGACATGCCAGGGATGGATCACGGAGGCATACCGAAGAACGCCAATCAAGTGCCGCTTTTTCCGCAAGACGCTTATATGGAAAGCTCCATGATGGCGATGGATAAGGAGGTTAATAAACCGGAGACGTACGGGCTCCCAGCGGGCTGGAGCGGGTTTGTGGGAGGCATGATGACGTTCGTCCGGGTGTTGCCTCCCGAGCAGTACGAAAAGATCATGGACCTGAAAACGAAACAGGCGCAAAAGCCGCAGAAGGATGGCGCCCAGTGAAACACACAACAGGCTTCGCCGCAATGTGGCTGCTCGTTTCCGTTGTGGAAGCGGCAGGTGCAAGCGGTGCGCGATTGGAAGATCTGGAACAGATGGCGCTGGCGAACAACCCGACGATCGCTCAAGTCGAAGCCAACTTGCGCGTGGCCTCCGGACTCAGTAGGCAGGCTGGTCTTTATCCGAATCCCACAGTAGGATATTACGGTGATGAGATTCGGGGCGGGTCGATAGCAGGCGGGAAACAAGGCGGATTCGTCAGCCAGACAATTGTGCTGGGTGGGAAATTGCGCGCCGCACGCCGCGTGGCGGAACTCGAAACTAAAGAAGTTGAGACGGGCAGGGATCTTCAGCGTCTGCGGATTCAAAATAACGTCAGAGTGTTGTTCTACCAGGGGCTTGCCGCGCAGAGATTGGTGGAGGTGCGGCAAAATCTCGCCAAACTGGCGGAGGATGCGACGCAGACCTCTCGCCAACTGGGCAACATTGGTCAAGCGGACCGTCCCGACATCCTACAGGCAGAGGTGGAAGAACAGCAGGCAAAGCTAAACGTAAGGATCGCGCAGCAAAACCTGCAAGCTTGTTGGCGAATGCTAACGGCCGTTGTTGGGAAGCCCGATATGGCGTTGACACAATTGGAGGGCGACCTGGATGCGATTCCGGAACTTAATCACGAAGAGTGGGTGGCGACGACTCTGCGGGACAGCCCAGAAGTGAAACTGGCGGCGCAAGCGGTGGAACAGGCGGAGGCCGCGCTGACGCAAGATAAGAAAGCTCCGATTCCCGACTTGCAGATAACCGGCATTCTGGCGCAGAACTATGAACCATTAGATCCGCCCTCGCGGTTGCAGACTGGCCTGGAAGGTGGCGCTCAGATTGGAGTTCAATTGCCGATTTTCAATCGTAATCAGGGTAATATCGCTGCCGCCCGAGCTGAAATCGAGAGCGCCACGCGGGATCTGGCGCGTGTGAAGCTGCGACTGCAGCACGATTTGGCAACACTATTTCGCGACTACGATTCGGCGCGTGAGACGGTTCAGCAGTACAGAACGGAGATGCTTCCGCGCGCGGAACAGGCGTATCGCCTGTACCAAAACAATTACCAAAAGATGGCGGCCGCCTATCCGCAGGTTCTTATTTCCCAGCGCACACTGTTTCAGCTGGAAGCCGATTACATTCAGGCGTTGGAAGACGCCTGGCAGAGTTCGCTCGCGATTCGCGGCTTTGGCTTGATGGATGGGCTTTTGGAGCCAATTGCGGGCCGACCTCTCGCGAAGGGCGCGATGGAAACTCCCGCTCCGCAGGCGCTAACCGGGATGAGATGAAGGGGGAGCTGACTGCGGTTGTCAGGACTACACAACCGCGTTGAAGAAAAAACCGGTAGAATACTTCTGGAGCTATGAATACAACAAGACGGCATTTCTTTTTCGGCAGTCTCTTGGCCGGGGCGATTCCGGCCGGCGGGTTTGGGTCGGCGGCATCGCTGCAGAGGCTTGGATATAAGTCTCCGAACGAGAAGCTGAATATCGCTTCGATTGGCGCCGGCGGAAAAGCGGCGAGTGATATTAGAGCGTGCGCGCAAACCGAGAACATTGTCGCGCTATGCGATGTCGATGACACGCGGGCGGAGGGCATTTACGGGCAGTTTGGGAATGTACCGAAATTTAGAGATTTTCGCGTGATGCTGGAGAAGCAGACGGACATTGACGCAGTGATTGTGACGATTCCGGACCATATGCATGCGACGGCGGCGCTGGCGGCGATGGAATTGGGCAAGCATGTGTATGTGCAAAAGCCACTAGCGCACACGGTGTGGGAATGCCGCGAACTCCAGAAGGCGGCGGAACGATATAAGGTTGCCACGCAGATGGGTAACCAGGGGTATTCGAACGAAGGCACGCGCCAATGCGCGGAGATGATCTGGAACGGTGAGATTGGCAACGTAACCGAGGTGCATGCGTGGACGAACCGTCCGGCATGGCCGCAGGGGATTACGGAGAACCCAGCGTCGTCAGCGGTTCCGAGTTGGCTCGATTGGGATTTGTGGCTGGGCGTGGCCGCCGAGCGCCCATACAGCGAAGATTATTTACCGTTTTCCTGGCGTGGTTTTTTCGATTTCGGGCTGGGCGCGTTGGGGGATATGGCGTGCCACATTCTGGGTGCGCCGAATATGGCGTTGCGGCTGACTGCGCCAACGTCGGTGGAGTGCGTGAGCCTGGAAGGGCGGAGCGATCTTTACTACCCGTCGAAGTCGGTAGTACGGTTTGATTTTCCGGCGCGGGAAGGGATGGCACCGGTAAGAATTTTCTGGTACGACGCGATGCGTGGGGAGCAGCCGACGTTTGCGAATGCCCCGCAGGGCGAAATTCTGGGAGATCTGCCGAGGACAAGGCTGGGCGATGCGGCTCCGCAAGTGAAGCCGAAAGAGCGGCAGATTCAGGGCGGAGTGTTTACGGACGAGTTCTTTAGTCCGAAACCGGAGACGCCGCGGCCAGCGCCGGCACCCAGTACCAAGACACTCAGTGCGCGCGAAGAGAAGGAAGCAAAGTGGATGAGCCTTATTCGTACTGGGACGAACGGCAGTCTGTTTGTGGGTGATAAGGGAATGATTACCACTGGCACCTATGGCGAATGGACGCGCCACTTGCCGGTGGAGAAGATGCGGGATTACGAATTTCCGCCGGAATTTTTGCCGCGCTCGCCGGGACATTATCGGGATTGGATTCGGGCGTGTAAGGGAGGCGTGCCGGCTTGTTCGAATTTTAATGTGTCGGCACCGTTCACGGAGTGGATCGGTTTAGGTGCTTTGGCGATTCAGTTGAACACGAAGCTGGAGTGGGATGCGGAAAACATGCGTATTACAAACAACGCCGAGGCGAACCGAATGCTAAAGCCGGTGATCCGCAAGGGCTGGAAGATGAGCGGCGTTTAGAATATTTTAGAGGCTAACGGAAAAATGGTAACCTGGCGGCGATTCCCCGCCGTCTACGGTAGTGTGCAAGTGGTACTTCTGTGCTTGACGTTGGCTTTTGCCTGCGTTGTTTTGGGCGACGAGCCAAACGCATGCTCAGAACTAAGTGATGGGATACGGGCGTTTCCGGCGCCGGTTGCGCCAGCAGACCCGCTCCAAGACCCAGCTGACAAACCAAGTGAGCAACCAAGCACCGAAGCGCCCGCTGCACGAGTATCGAAACGGCTCTTTGGAGTGATTCCGAATTACCGGGCCGATCAATTGCAGGCGCAGTACACGCCAATTTCCACGGCGGGTAAGTTTGCGATTGCGCGGAGCGACAGTTTCGATTGGCCGAATTTTTTTCTACTGGCTGGATATGCGCTGCAATCGCAGGTAGCTGCGGGCGGTTTTCTTCACAGCGGCGGTTTGAGCGGGTTTGGGCGGTTTTATAGCCGGGCGTTGGCGGACCAAGTAAGCGGGGCTTACATCACGGAAGCCATTTTGCCCAGTCTGTTGCATGAAGACCCACGCTATTTTCGGTTGGGTAAAGGGACTTTTTGGCATCGGACATACAATGCCACTTCGCGGGTCTTCGTGACGAAAAAAGATGACGGGAGTACAGGCTTCTACATTTCCGAGATTGTGGGAAATATGGGTGTGACCGCGATTGGCTATTTTTATTACCCGGACAGCCGTTCGCTTGGGGCAACTTCGGAACGGTATGGCATGTCGATTGGGAATGACATGATCTCGAACATGCTTACCGAGTTTTGGCCGGATATTAGGCGCAAGATGCCGTTTATGCGCCGGCGCGCGTAGCGGGATTTTACGATTTCCAATCGGTCACACGCACGCCGGGAGCGCTCGAAAACTCAATTGCATTGTTTGTGACCAGCAGGGCTCCTGGGCGCAGGGCCGTGCAATCAACCCTTGCGAAGTTCACTGGCATCTGGGAAGTCGGGGAACGCACCCGCCAGCGCAAGGAACTCCGGTGGCCACGATGTCTCCACCGACTCCGTGATGCGCTCTGAAATCCATTTGCTGACGCTTGTCTTGGCCGCCTTCGCCTCTTTGCGGACGCGCTTCTCAACCTCGGCAGAAAGGTAGATGGTGAGGTGCGCCGTGGCTTGTAGTATACCGATCCTTGACGGTGTCCCGTGTTGCGCTGCATCTGGCGATACAGTAGGACTGATGAATCGGCGTCGGTTTCTGTTAAATGCAAGTACGAGCGCGGCGGGGCTTGCTTATGCCGCCCAGGTAGCGGATACACAAGTCAAGCAAGTGCTTGTGATGTTTAAGTGCCACCTGGACGTGGGCTTCATCGACACGCAAGCAGCGATTATCAAGAAATATTTTGAGGTGTATTTTCCGCGGGCGATCCGTTTGGCGGCGGAGTTGCGCGCGGCCGGAGATGAGCAGTATGTGTGGACAACCGGTTCCTGGTTGATCTATGAATACCTGGAACAAGCCGCGCCGGCGGAGCGCAAGCAGATGGAAGAAGCGCTCACGCGCGGCGATATTGCCTGGCATGCGCTGCCGTTTACCTGGCAAACAGAGCTGCTGGACACGAGCGCCATTCAAGGTTCGCTCGGTTTTTCTCGTTCGCTCGACCAACGATTTGGCAAGAAAACTACGGGCGCGAAGATGACCGATGTACCAGGACACTCACGTGGGCTGATTCAACCGCTGGCTGGTGCAGGCGTGACGCTGCTCGACATTGGCGTAAATTCGGCGAGCACGCCGCCCGATGTGCCGGATGCGTTTGTGTGGAGAGATCCGGGCGGGGCCACGCTCACGATGCTGTATCACCGCAAGAGTTATGGCGGGGTGATTCAGATACCGCGGTCTGATCTGGCGATTGCGGTGGAGATGCGCGACGACAATGCGGGTCCGCACACGGTGGAAGAGATTCACCAGATCTATGCGGAGTTGCGGCAGCAGTTTCCGGCGGCGTCAATCAAGGCGGCGAATTTGACCGACATTGCAAATGCAGTGGAGCCGTTTCGCGCGAATCTGCCGGTGGTGACGCAAGAGATTGGCGATACCTGGATTCACGGAGTTGCGAGCGATCCCGTGAAACTCGCGCGTATTCGGGAGCTGGTGCGCTTGCGGAGTGGCTGGGTGGCGGCGGGCAAATTCAAAGCGGGTGATAGCACGGATTTGGCTTTCCTTTCCAAGTTCGCACTGGCGGTGGAGCATACGTGGGGCACCGATACGAAGACCTGGCTTGATTTCGACCACTACACCACCGATCAACTGGCAAGCATGCTGGGCGATGCGAAGTACCGTACGGTGACCGGCAGTTGGGTGGAGAAACGAAAAGATATCGACGACGCGGTGGCGGGCCTGCCCAGCGATTTGCGTGCGGAGGCATTGAACCGGCTGGCTGATCTGAATCCGGTGGGGCCGCCCGATAGGTCGAATTTGCAACCCCACACGCCTGGCGAGGCGCTAACGACAACACATTTCAGCATTGCGCTCGATCCGGCGACCGGAGCGATTTCCGATCTGCGATACAAGGGACGGCGTTGGGCATCGGCACAGCATCCGTTAGCGTTGCTGTCGTATCAAACGCTTTCGAAGGCGGATTACGATAAGTTTCTGGCAGACTACGTAACGCTGCAAACCGATTGGGCGCCAAAGGATTTAGGGAAACCGAATATTGAGAAATTTGGGGCGCAGAGCCGAGTTTGGACGCCGAAGCTGAATGGATGCTGGGCGGGTGAAATGGCAGATATGCATCGCATAGTGGCGCATTTGCAGTTTGGGTCTGATGCTTCGAATGTGACGGCCTGGCCGCAAGACTGTTATCTGGACCTGCTTTTTCCGAAGGAGGAAGCAATCATTCACGTGCATATGAAGTGGTTTGGCAAGCTTGTGAACCGGATGCCGGAAGCGCTTTGGTTCTCATTCAACCCAGCCGTGTTTGAGGCGCAGAACTGGAGGCTGTCGAAAGTGGGGCAGTCCGTTTCGCCGTTCGACGTGGTGAGCGGTGGCAACCGCCACCTTCACGCAGTTTCGAGCGGGCTCACTTATAAAGATACGCGCGGTTCATTGGAAATTGAGACGCTGGACGCGGCCGTGGTGGCGCTCGATCAAATGTCGCCCAT
>PMSX01000159.1 GCA_003167495.1 Bryobacterales bacterium
CCGGCGTAGCGCCTTTCCGGACAGATCTTTGCCAGTTCACCGACTAACTCGATGACAGTTCGATCGGCACTATGGCGATGTTGACCCGAGGGGTTGCGCTCTACTTGCAATTCGGTATGGACGCCACCAGCCCAGTGTAAGAGCGGCCGATGCGTGAGTGACTCCGGTTTGCTATCAACGACGATCTCGCAGAGTACAGTGCGTAGGATTCGCTTCTTCAACTGTGCTGGCGCGTCCGGATGATTCCACAGTGTCATCACATCATCGCCCAGCGCCATGAGCTCGGACTTTTGTCGCTCGCTTAGGATGCCGGCCGCTCTCCCAAGGCGGTCAACCGCATCTCCAAGGCTGCCACTTCTTCCAGCGCGTGGTTCCAGCACACCTCCAGTTCGCCCGCTACCAGACGATTCTCCGGCTCGACGGCATCGAATTGCCGGCGTGCTCGCTTACTTTCATAGCGAGCGCGCTCCAAAGCCAACTCCAATGCCTTGCGCTTCTCGTCGCCTTCAGCTTGAGTACATTCGCTCATCTTCAATGCAGCCTCGATCCCTGCCGGCTGAATCGCCGCTAAGACACTGCGGACCACCGCTCGATCCACTCGCAAGCTACCGATAGTCAAGCAGGCACTTGAGCCACGATCTCCTCGATCTCCTCGGCAGGTGTAGCGTGGCACTTTGCCGCCATTGCCGCTGTAGTGTACTTGCAGTTTCCTGCCACAACGACCACAACGAAGTAAGCCCGATAAGAGAGCCGAGCCCAACTTCGCGGCGCCACTTCCTTCCCCATCGCTCCAAGCCGCATTCGCCTCCAGCCGTCGTTGGTTCTCCATATACTCCTCCCAACTGATGTACCCCGAATGATGATCGATAAGCAAGACCTTCCACTCTTTTTGTGGTTTTCGATAACGAGAGCGCTGGCGAGCTCGTCCATCCTCAATCACCGTGTGGGGAGCAGTTTTGCCATAGGCGAACGCTCCTCCGTAGCAAGGATTCCTCAGCATCTGACGGATTCTTCCACTGCTCGGCAAATGCCAAGTGACTTCTCGTCCCGCAGTCCCTGGCTTGGCGTGTGGCACGGGAATCCGTTCTTCGCGAAACCAGATTGTCGCTTGCCGCGCGCTTCCCAGTTGTTGAGACTTGTGGAACACATTGTAGCAACCTGATTCGACACAACGACCAGAATGCAGTCGACATCTTGCTTGGCACGCCAAGCCGTCGGTCGGACCGCGACCTCTGGGGAGTTCCGTCCGCCAGGTTGCTCGACATAGCAGGTGATGCGCAGGTTTACCTTAAGCTTAAGATGGCAAACGAGCATGGAAACGATTTTCGACATGCCTTCTCGCGTCTTGTTTGGAGCGGGATCGCGATTTCGACTTAGTGAGGAGCTCCGTCGAATTCGAGTCTCCCGAGTACTCTTGGTCACAGATGAGCACCTGCGAGACAAGGGCATCATCCGAAGTTTCGAAGAGCATTTGAAGGACGCGGCCATTGACGTAACCGTTTTTTCCGATGTGCAGCCGGATCCCACCGATCAAAACGTTGAAACCGGCCTCGCCACTTTGCAGAATTGCAACGCGCAAGCGGTCGTCGCTATTGGCGGCGGCAGTGTGATAGATGCAGCGAAAGTTATCGCGGTCGCGGTGGCGAATCCGGAGCCGCTTGCTGCCTTCCAGGGTTATCACAAGATTATGAATAGCGGATTGCCTTTGATCGTGATTCCGACTACCGCCGGGACTGGCAGCGAGGCCACCAAGGCGGCCGTGATCACCGACACGCAACGAATGGTGAAAATGATGATGCTGGACGCCAAGCTCATGCCCCGAATTTCCATCGTTGACTATGAACTAAGTATGACGATGCCGGCGGCTCTAACGGCTCATGTGGGCGTTGACACGCTCGTTCATGGGATCGAAGCATATGTGTCGAAAAGATCAAACGGCATGACGGACCCGCTGGCGATTTCTTGCATTCAACTGACCGCTCGTCATTTACTCACTGCGTACCGAGAACCGGAGAATCGACAAGCGAGGGAGGCGATGGCACTAGCTGCCTGCCAGGGTGGCATGGCTTTCAGCAATAGTAGCGTCTGTTTAGTGCATGGAATGAGCCGCCCGATCGGAGCGATTTTCCATTTACCTCACGGCTTCTCGAACGCGGTACTGCTAGCGGCAGTCACGCGCTTTTCACTTCCCGGGGCACCGGAACGCTACGCGCACATCAGCCGTCAGATGGGGTGTTGCGACGGACGAGTGAGTGACGAACGCGCCGGCGAACTGCTTGTGGAAGGTTTGGAGAACTTGAACGCGCAGCTTGGCATCCCGAAGCTGCGGAGTGCGCTGAAAGTGGATCAAAGTCAATTCGAATCCCACCTCAGAAAAATGGCGGATGACGCGCTGGCCTCAGGAAGTCCCCAAAATAATCCAGTTGTTCCTACGCCGGATCAAATAGCAGAGCTTTACGCACGGGCCTGGTAAGATCAGATGGATTCGACACCGTTAAGAATGTCGCGTAACAGAGAAGAAGGGCCGCTCGCTAAAGACCGGCACCTCAACCGTTCTTGTCTTTCGAGCCTTTTGTCAGAAGCTTTCGGATGGATTGCAATTCCAGGCGGCGTTTCTCGGTAGTCTTTGGATACGCCATCTTAAGACCCGAAAGAGCGTCGAGCACGATCTGGGACACAATGAGCCGGGCATTCTCCTTATCATCGGCCGGGACAATGTACCAAGGAGCGTGCCGGGTAGTTGTGAGGTTCAAACAATCTTCGTAGGCATGCACGTAGTGCTCCCAGTATTTCCTTTCATGGACGTCTGCCGTGGTGAATTTCCAATTTTTATCGGCTTCCTCGATCCGTTCCAGAAATCGTTTCCGTTGTTCCTCCTTGGACAAGTGGAGGAAGATTTTGATGGTCCTGGTTCCATTGCGATAAAGGTGGCGTTCCAAGTTGGTTATGGATTGATAGCGTTCGTTCCAGATGTTTTTCTCATCGCGCAGTTCCGCCGGGAGGCCTTCAGCGCGGAGAATCTCCGGATGTACCTTCGCAATCAGCACTTCCTCATAATAGGAGCGGTTGAAAATGCCGATGTTGCCGCGAGCCGGGAGCCGACGGGTGGTTCGCCAGAGAAAATCATGTGCTAACTCGTCGGCGCTTGGCTGCTTGAAACTGGAAACCTGGCATCCCTGCGGATTGACGCCGGACATGACATGCCGAATGGCGCCATCCTTCCCGGCCGCATCCATACCCTGAAATATCAGCAGCAACGCATACCGATTGGAAGCGTAGTGCAGGCGCTGCAGTGAACTCAGTTCCGCAACGTGTTTGGCGAGGAGCTCTTTGTATTCGTCTTTCGACTCGAAATAATGTTTGACCACGGTGGGCCAGTCTCCGAGCTTTACTTTCTTCCCTGGATGAACACGGAAGTCCTGGGTCTTAATTTTCATTTGGAGCCGCGCTCCTCTAAGGGTACCCGAAAACAACATCCATACCACTAAGTTCTGTGGCGAAGCCCATGTCTGTTGCCTGTGTGGCAAACAAAAAATGTAAGGACGTTTATTTTCACTGAACTCCAAAGAGGAAGCAAAACCGTACAATAGCCGCTTTGTGGCGCGTGACCCATACGACCGGAGGCGAAAATGGGTCATGCCCGATATGGCAAAGCCGCCTCGCGATCAACCGGCGATTCTGGCCGCATCCACTGCGCATCCTTCCACCACTTGCGGCCCTTGGGTTCTCACCGCTACGATACTCGGCTCCAGCATGGCCTTTATCGACGGCACAGTCGTGAATGTCGCTCTTCCGGCGCTTCAATCCGCTCTGGGAGCAACTGTATCCCAGGTTCAGTGGGTGGTCGAATGCTATGCACTTTTCCTGGCCGCTCTTCTGTTGGTAGGCGGCTCGCTCGGCGATCTCTATGGCCGCCGCAAGATCTTCGCAGTTGGTGTGGTTCTCTTCGCCGGCGCCTCCTCCTGGTGCGGCCTTGTTGACAACGTCGGCCAGCTCATCGCCGCGCGCGGATTACAAGGGATCGGCGGAGCGCTTCTTGTGCCCGGAAGTCTTGCCTTGATCAGCGCCTCCTTTCCTTCCGAAGAACGGGGGCGCGCCATCGGAACTTGGTCCGGCTTTACGGCCATCACTTCTGCCGTTGGTCCTGTTCTTGGTGGCTGGCTCATACAGCACGCATCCTGGCGCTGGGTGTTCTTCCTCAACCTGCCGATCGCTGCGGCTGTTCTTGGCCTCACGTTCTTGCGTGTGCCGGAAAGCCGTAACCAGGAACAGAAGCACGAAGGTCTCGATTGGCCCGGTGCTCTGCTCGTCACCGTGGGACTTGGCGGTGTCGTGTTCGCGTTAATCGAACCTCCCCATGCCTTGATCGCCGGCTCTGTCGGCATTGTATCCCTGCTAGCCTTCTTGCTGGTGGAAAAACGCTCCCGCGCGCCGATGCTTCCTCTCGATCTGTTTCGCTCGCGCGATTTCGCCGGCGCAAACTTGCTTACCCTGTTTCTCTACACGGGCTTGAGTGGAGTATTCTTTTTCTTTCCATTGAATTTGATCCAGGTTCAGGGATACACAGCTACCGAAGCCGGCGCGGCGCTTCTGCCGTTCGTCTTGTTGATGTTTGTTCTCTCGCGCTGGTCTGGTGGGTTGGTGCACCGCTATGGCGCAAAGCCGCCGCTGATGATAGGCCCGACGTTAGCCGGCGCCGGATTCGCTCTTTTTGCCAGGCCGGCAATTGGTGGAAGCTACTGGACGACGTTCTTCCCGGCGGTTGTCGTGCTTGGGTTTGGAATGGCTGTAAGCGTTGCGCCGCTCACGACAACAGTAATGAGCTCCGTTTCACAAAACCGCGCCGGCGCCGCTTCGGGCATCAACAATGCAGTCTCACGGATCGCGGGTCTGCTCGCCGTCGCTGTTCTTGGCTTCGTGCTGATCGGCGTATTTAATCGAGATCTCGATCGACGCCTGGATCGTCTTCCCATCTCATCCGAACTCCGCGGGCAAATCGATTCGCAACGATCCAAACTTGCCGCAATTCAGACGTCAGACTCTGATGCTCGCAAAGCGATCGGCGAATCTTTTGTTGTAGGATATCGATCGGTATTGTGGATCGCGGTGGCCCTGTCGATGGCAGGTTCTCTCAGCGCCGTGCTTTTTATTACGCCGAAACGGTAGCGTGCTCCGTCGAAAACTTTTTCCAAGGATGCCGTGACGAAGTAAGGTTGTGGTGATCGGCGCTATCGACGGCGAGAGATGGATCGCGAATCGTCGCGAGCAGCGTTTATGAAGCATGCCACTTGGACGGTTACGTCGGCAATGGTGACATCTGCTACTCGAACTCGAAGCGCCTCCGACACGGCGTGGCGGGAAGTTGGGAACGGCAGCGCGTCCGCCGCTACAGATCCCCATCGCCTCACCCCGCAACCAAAAAGACATCCGTCACAGGCGACACCTTCGGGCCGTTAAGCGCGAACCGGTAATACCCGGCCGGCACCGATGAGGAGGGGCGTCCCGTTCGTGATGAAGCCGCCACGACCTACACGGGAGCGATTGAGACGGCGGAACAGTTTGGCCGGCGTCTCTACACGGAAGCCTGGGAGCGCGGTTGAAGCCGCGCCGACAAAAAAGTCGTTTTAGGCGATGGCGCTGTCTGGATTTGGAACATCGCTGATCGCGAGCTCCCCGGCGACATTCAGATTGTCGATCTGTATCATGCCCGTGAACACCTCTGGGATCTGGCCGGACAACTATTCGCAGATGAGAAGGAAAAGAAGCGTTGGGCCGCGCGTATGCTAGCCACCCTAGATGCTGGAAAGATCGAGCAGATTGTCCGCATCCTTCGCTCCTTTCCCACTCCCCATCCTGATCTCGCCGAGACTCTTCGCACCGAAGCCGATTATTTCGAACGCAACGCCGAACGGATGCGCTATCCGCACTTCCGCCACCAAAAACTATTCGTCGGCTCTGGTGTGATCGAAGCCGCTTGCCGCACATCGCTCAGAGACGCAAACTCTCCGGTATGTTCTGGACTGTCCGCGGTGCCAACGCCATCATCGCTCTCCGCTGCTCTCGACTCAACCACCGCTTCGACGACTATTGGGACTCTCGCACCAAGGCCGCCTGATTTCCCTAACATCTATGTCGCACACCCGCGATCAAGTCGCGCGGGATGGTCGCACAATTCACACTCACAAATGCTTGTGAGGAGCGCCGCGAGCGCCAGTGGATTGCGCGCGCCACGAGTTCCTTGCCTGTGCCGGTCTCGCCGGTAATGAGAACGCTGGAGTCCGTCGGAGCCACCTTGGATATGCGGGAAACCACCTTTTTCAGGGGCGTCGAAGTTCCCACAATCTCCTCAAACATGATGCCTTATCGATTTCTCCGCGCAACGAAAGGTTCTCTTCCCGTAGCCTTTGTTCGGCCACCTTGCGGTCTTCGATATCGGTCCTCCCGGCATACCACCGTGTGACGCGTCCTTGCTCGTCCAGCATTGGATTGCAGCGGAAATGAAACCAGCGATACTGGCCATCCCTTCTCCTGCGCCGCGCTTCGTACTCGAACGGAGCACTGCTTTCGAATTTGCCAGGAAGTTCGGTTGTCGCTCGTTCTGCGTCCTGCGGATGAACCAACGTCCGGAGATCGGCGGCGAGCCATTCCTCAACAGTAAGACCGAGATAATCGAGGCTAGCCTGGTTATTGTAAAGACGGCTTCCGTCTGGCCACCTTTCGCTCACGTGGATCGGCGAAAGATCGAGGATTTGCCGCGCTTCCCGCTCGCTTTAACGGATCTTCTCTTCCGCCTGCTTCGTCACCGCGACATCCATTACGGTCCCGACAAATTCCGCGAGATCGCCGGCCTCGTTCAGGATAGGATGTCCGATAGCATGGAGGTTCTTGAGGCTTCCATCCGGAAGAACAATGCGGTAGTCCGCTTCATAGTCTATCTTCTCGATTTCGGATCTTTCAAAAAGTTCCTGAATGCGCTTTGCGTCCTCGGGATGATTTCTGCTGAGCCAGAACTCGGTGTTCGAAGTGTCAGGTCTGACGCCGAATATCTGGTACACTTCAGGCGAGACAGTGACAGTCCCCGACGAAAGATTGTGTCTCCAGCTTCCGCTATGGCTTAGTCTCTGCGCTTCAAGTAGGTCCGCTTCGCTTTGGCGTATTTTTTGAGCAGCTTGCTTGCGATCCTCAATGTCTATTTTGGTTCCGTACCATTTGACAATGTGGCCGGCTTCATCGCGCAATGGATTGGCACGGAATAGAAACCAGCGATACTCTCCATCGAAGCGGCGCATGCGAGCCTCCACGTCAACTGGCTCGCCCGAAGCCAGACGCGACTGCCAGTGACCGTAACGCTTGATGCCTTTGGCAGCAGTCTGCGGCCATTCGACGTCGCCGAAGCGCGCGGCTTTGCTATTTGTGGTGCGGATTGGGTCTGGCATTGGGCCAAAGGCAAGATCGTGGGGAAGGAACAGGTCGAGGTTTGGAGCGACGAAGTCTCCGCTCCGATCGCCGTTCGGTACGGCTGGGCTGACAATCCTGTCCTCACCTCTTCTCAAACGATGGGCTTCCTGTGACTCCATTCCGCACTGACGACTTCCCGACGACTTACTGAACCGAAGCCCAAATCTTGATGTAAGGACAACCATGTTCTGCATCATCTTCTTTTGCAGACCGCCAGCGCGAGCAGCCATCACCTGCCGCCGCTGCCCAGCGATATAACCTTAGATGCCGAACCCGCTTTGAATAAGAGCGCTTGGAAGAACGTTTAGTTCAATCACTGTTGAGTCACGGCGTCGTTGTTGTTTCATCTCGCGCCGGCGCCAACCCTTGCGCGGTGGAAGAGCGGTACTGCCGTGATGAAACGATTGACAACGCGACTGGCATACCGAAGTAGAACTGGACGAATCGCATACCGTCCATGTACGATTGCCCGGTCGCGGAAATGAAAGTTAGCGCGCTCGCCCGCGTTGCCATGACGGAGGGCGCCATCGCGTACCAAGTCATTGTTTGCCCAGCCACCAGATAGTGTTCAACGCTACGGCTACCGCGCGCGCCAGAGCCCGTGGAGCAGCACGAGCGCCAATGTTGCGCAGAGAACCCACCAATCGGCAACTCTGATGGCGATGTTTTTAGCTTTCCGAAACCAGGGCTGAACAGGTGCGACCAGCCGTCTCAGGTTCGCGACGACGGTCGAATCAGACGCTCTTTCGAGATTAAAGTCTGTTGGGCCCGGAGCGCTGCCATCGTCCTCTCTGATCGCAGCCCGTCCTCTTAAGTTGACGTGTAGACTGGAAACCTTAGTTCTTGGCCATCGTCAAACCGGTTACGATGACATCCGTGTTGTGTGCGAAGCGCAGACCATATGTCCCGTCAGTTGATTTCAGTTTGCCGCCTGTTACAAACTAGCGCCTTTTCATCGCTGGCCACCACCGTCCCGTTGATGGAGCATTCCACCTTGCTGGCCTTCACTGAGAGCGCGACCTCTTGACTGACGGGCCTACCTTGTCCTGCAGCCTTGTGAACAGCGTCATTAGCGTCGCCGAGAAAGCCATTCATCTTGAACGGCGCTGGTCCGAATCCGCGCACGATGAACTTGCCGTTTCCATAGACCGCACAGTAGAGGTCGGTCTGGCCCGGAGTTCCCATGTCATTGCCGCCAATGAATACCCCGTATGGGTGCGGATGCGTGTTGAGGTTCATGTACTTCGGCTCATCGAACGTAGCTTTCACCGTGTACTCCCCGGTAGCATTTGCGCCCTTCATCCAATAGGTTGCGGCAGGACCTGTGGTGGCGTGCAGGGCGTCACCTTCCTGCGCCAGCTTCGCATCTCGGATGCTCATGCCCGCTCTTTTCTCGGCGGCATCCACCTCGCCATCCCAACCTGGAATTTTGATGCCGCCGTCAGTGACGGCGCGCGACCCATCCGCAGTGCGGCTCCCCGGAAAGCCGACGAAGGGGCCTTTCACGTAGAACAGTACCGCGAGCAACGCCACAATCGCGAACAAAGAACCGAGAACAATCAGGATGATCTTTTTTTTCATTTGTGCTGAGTCCTAAATATTAATATCACCGGCGGCGGGAAAACATCACCCCTCGGTTCAGGTTCCAAGAGACGTCCATTCTACTCGGTGATAACCGTGAAGACACTTACTCTAAAGCAAGCATGATGTCCATTTGGCAAAGTTTCGTCCAATGACTTTTGGACAGCTTGAATCCACTTGCCGACATCCCCGTTATTATGGCCAAGTGGTCGCAAAAAGATCGCAGGATGCTAGCCGACTTGCGAGTACTAATCTGGATTTTGTAACTTCGCAGCGAATCTGCTACATCGAATGACTCGCGAAGCTTGCATAATTCCAAACCGAAAGTTCTTGAAATCTGCACTTGCAGGCACTCGTTTCGAAGCTGCTGCGTTTGGAGTCGAAGTCACGCTTCGTGAGGCGTTTGGCACCCGTGCTCGCTCTTGCTCCCATCCTTAACTTGGCCAGAACGAGGTATTGGCTCGCTAACCGTAAAGAGGACGAGTTGAATGCTCGCAAAGACAAACGAGAGGAGATCATACTGCCGCTACGGCCGCCAGAACGCCAACGCGAGAGTGACGTGTGTGATTGGAGAAACCACCAAGGGAAGCACCAAAGCCATCGCCCATCCACGCTAGCCGCCGTACTTTGAATTGACGCCGTAAATGAGGCCAGATGGAAGTGCCACGTTATCCAGATAGCGAACGCGTGAGTTAGAAGGGATGGTTCGACACGGAAGTTGACCAAATTTAATTCATGATCGCGATCAAAGCACGATGTGATACCATCTCAGAAAATATCTCGGAGAGTATAAATGGCTGGCGAAACTTTAACACACTTGTGCATGTTTCCTCTTGCCTGCGGCAAGGATCTGCAAAGAGCCTCTAGCTTTTCTCTGTGGGCAGCGGAGACTGGTCGGTGCTTGATACCCATCTTTTTTTTTGTTGCACTTTTTGCCCCTTCTGCTTTAATCGCACAATCGGGTGCACCCGCTTCGAAAGCCGACACCATCCCAGCAGTGCAAGGTGGACAGGAGAGCGCACCGCCGAAAGATGCAAAGGGGTCGCAACAACCGCAGCGCCTGCCGGAATCACTGCTGCAATCGATCCAGAAATTTCAAAATCTGTGGAGCACTGAGTTCACAAGTCAGGATTCAAAGAGCCAACAGACAGGAGCGTTTACGTTCAGCATTAAGGGACTAGAGAATTTCCAGGTCTCTTATCGATTCCCGCGTGACTTGAGGGCCACCAAGTTTTATCCACCCCTAGACGGCGATGAAGGAAAATTCCCAGTGCCGGGTGATAAGAATATCTTTCTAGTTGAGTTCACCGCATGCGGCGATAAACTTCCGTGCAAGACTCCTGCAGCTGAAGCGCACAACATAGACAATCCTTCCAGTGAGTCGGAGTGTTCTGCGACTCATATTTCGAACGAGTCAGAATCTGGAACAGGTCCTTGTACAGTGGACGTGGTGTTTGTCCGGGATCTGCGAAGTACGGGCACCGATGGCAAGACAAGGCTTAAGGCTGCGTTTGTGATCACCCAGAGCGTATTTGCCATATCCGAAGATTTAATCAAACTAGCAAAGCAAAAAGATGCTCCGACCTTTGTAGTTAACAATCTCACTTTGGAGGACTATTTTTCGGATGAGAGTTTCGCCCAGGTAGACGCAGCTACTTATACGTTGCCCGGACCTACGAGCGATCCTCAGCCTATGTCACTGATTACCGGTTGGGCAACGGTGCGCGACTTTAGCTTCGAACGTTTTGCCCCGGACACCTCTTGTCGCCCTTATGAAGGTGACCCGGAAGTCTTAAGTATCAGCCGGCCAAACTACAAGCCGACGAAGCTTGGCAAGGACAACGGAATTACATTGTATCCGCCGAAGGTGTTTGACGTATTTACGCTGCGGCAAATGTTGGCAAGTACAGCAGCACAACTCGCAGCACTGAGTGGCTTCAGTCAGACAAGTATTAACAACGCGTTCGGAAACCTCCAGGGGGTGACAACTGACACGTCCTATTTGTCGGCGCAGGCTACCACGGCTGCCACTCCCACAGTCGTGTCGCAGGAGTGAATGGCGCGACGGCAAGCAATACGGCAGGAATTGCATCTGGGGCAGCTGGCCTAAATACAACGTCCAACTCGACCATAAACTGTCCGGCGGGCACGCTTCCTGGGATCGGCACTGCCGGATTGCCTGCCTGCATACCTGTGGTCACTGCAGCCAGCGGTACGGGCGGCAACCCCGTCGGGTTCACTGGAGCGAACAACGTTAGCGGCGGATCGAGTGCGTTAAGCGGAGGCACTACCTCCAACGGGGTGAATTCAAGCAACTCAAACTCGAACACGCAGAATACAAACCAACAAAATACGACAACAACCACTAGTGGGGGCCAAGCCGGGGCCATTGCACCCATTCCTGTATCCAACGTGCCGAGCTCCCCCACAAATACTGGAGTTTCGTCACAGGACATTTTGACAGAACAGGTACAGTTGAACTCGCAAATAACAACATTGCGGATGGCGCTGCAAGGGGCATTGTCCGACCAGTATTTGGTAGCAGCGGGGAAGACCTCTGGTAACCGCCAGCAGACGACATTGGGAATCAGCGTCAGCCTCAATCCGCCGTCCCGATATAAACATGCGGTCGCCGAAATAAAAATCTGGGTTTATCCCATGGGCAGCAAGCCGGTGAGCATCGTGAACCTGCTACCCGAAGCGAAGACTTACAACGTAGCGAAGATCACCAGTAACCAAAAAGCATTCGGGGCCGGCGTTGTCATAGAGCCGGTCTCCGCTAGCGTTGCGGCCGGTAAAGGGAAGTCCCGTTATTATTTAGCTAAGGATACCGATACAGTAGCGCTGGAATTTTCACCGATCCAGGATGGAACTCGATTGGATAGCTGGCCAAATGGAGCACAGCAGCTCGCCCGCTCGACTCAGGAACACGTCCGCGATTATGCCCGCCAATTGCAGATATGGCAGAGTCTCGGAGATGCATGCACGGACAACCCGGTGCCATTGCCGGGGAACAAAGACATCCAGACAAATCCAGTAGTGTTCGGCTGGCAATTTCGTCCGGTATTGGGTGCTGACTATGTCCAGGGCGGCGTCCGTCAGGTCTTTGCGCAGCTCTCCTTACCAGGATCACCGTCGCAGGGACAACTGTTGGCACCGAAGGTATACATCCAGACACGGTGGCGAGAATATAACGAGAAAGAACAAGTAGTGGGGCCTGTTTACCAAGGCAGCTGCTCATTTGCAGAGGATACCGACACCATAACCGTACAAACACCACTCAGAGTCAGGAGAGTTTCTATTGACGACATGGGAGGCGGAATCGTCAAGGTCAGAGCTGAAGGAAAGTTCTACGCAACTGGGTTTACTGCCATGAGCGGTCCGAATACCCTTGGCCCGACAACATTCGATGGAGGCTCGATTCAGTTCTTTTCAAGCGCTTCAAACCTTTTGCTTACCGACGACATGAAATTGCTTGCGGAAGATGGAGTGGCGACCCCGATTGGGGTAACGCCGAATAGTCAAAAGAAATGCGGCATTGATTCGGCAACTTTAACAGCCGTTCCGCGGCCCGACGGCAACTCGTGGGTAGAAATGCAGGTGACTACAGGAAAAGATTTCAATGCCAATGAAAACGCCGACAAGCCGCTTTCACCCCCTAGTGCTGGTGGGAACGCAGGTTTACGGGCTCCACGAGACACCATTCTTCGAAGACGCAAAAGAAGCATGTGCTTCGACTCCGGGAAAGTGCGTTTATCATTTTCTCGCGTCAACAAACGTCCTGCGCGGGGCTCAGAACTACACGTTTCGCGATCTTTCCTGGATTGGCCTTAAAAAGGCCGGCAGGATAGATTTTGATCCTTCTTTTAGCGCGTTATCAGCGCTTAGTCCCGACTCGTCTGGCGCGTCGCTCAATTCACCACAAGGAGATGAGAAGACTCCTCCTGTGTATGCAGTTAGTGGGACCGATCTTAATAAGGTATTGGCTACACCTGAAAGGTTGAACTGCAGTAAGCCTGGCTGCTTTGAAGTGTTCCAGGGGTTCTCTCCTCTTACTCTGACGCAAGATAATTTCCAGATCTCGTCATCAACCACGGCCATTCTGCGATTCGGCCCGCAGGCAGCAACACCGGTGATTGCGCTACAGGACTTAGGTAAATCGAAGCTCGTCTCCCTTTCGATTCCCGGCCTGCCACAGCCGGCAGCAGGCTCCGCCTCGGGGCTCTCGGTCTCCAACCCACAGCGTCCTATCGCGGTTAAAGCGACGCCGAAGACGATGCCGTCCAGCACGGCAACTTGCGGAACGTCGAAGCCTGCCAAACAAGAAGGTGCTCCCCAGCAACCGTTATTTTTATATACCACAAATGGTGGCGATCCATCCCTGAACAATCAATATGGAATCACGCCTCCTACGGAGTATTACCAAAGCACATGCATCTCGACAGCACGTTTCACCGACGGCGCAACTACGACAGTGAAAGCAATAGCAATTGCTCCCGGTGAACTCCCGTCACAGATGGCAACAGCTAGATTTTACAGGAGCGGAAACACTATCCTGCCCGTCTATAGCCAAGCTTTATCGCCGTCAAGTTACAAAACGTATCGTTTCGTTTGGCATCCGCTTCTGACCGCTGCGGGCGCGGTAGAGTGGGATTTAAACGCACCCAAGGACAGTACAAAATCGGGAATTGCGGCGTCTGGAATTCTAAATGCGGGTGACAGCACGGAGTTGGTTTTCAGCGGTGTAGATGTTCTAGCTAACTCGGCAACAACACCAATTACATTCACCTTCGACAACGTGATGCTGGCTAATGCACTCTTTAACTACGACACCATCGCCAAGACCCTGAAGCTGATGATCACGACGACGATGACCTTGAAACCAGGACATAAAGAGGTGATTATGAATGCTTATATTCCAGGTCCTGACGGAGCCGCCAAAATGACTCAGATTCTTCTGCCCTTCGATGTAACGAAACGGTGACCGGGCGCGAATATTTTCGATATCGCTCTCCGCTCGATCAGTTACCTAAACGAGATATGGCGTTCGATGTCATTATGGCAATGTCGCAACTCGGGATCGTATGCTCGAGAGGTTACTCACCTAGACGAAGCTTGGGGGCGCTTCTTCGATCCCGGCCTCAGTTCGCACACCACTTCCTCCAGTGAAACACTGCGAGGTCAGTTGCACAACAGCCTGCCCGCCCCCCCCGTAGCTCATCATTTTCGTTGCGCCAAATCAGAAGCGGTCCGTCTCGGCAGTAACGAATGCCTGAACATCGTCTTATCTCAAGGCAAAGTGGCTGATGAGGTCGCCGAAGCGTGGATCAGTCCCGATAAACGCCGATAGCGACCGGAATCGACTTGGCTAATAGGCCGGCTATCCGCGGAAGTGCCAGATATCTTCAGCTCCCCAAAACCGTCAGCATTCTTCCGAAGTAGTCGGGGGCGCGAGTGCGACTGGATCGCTTCAACCCATTTGCGGGCTTTTTCTTATAGGCGGCAGAAACAACTTCTGAGGAGTAGCCGGCGGCTATTTCCCACTCGAATGAGACAGAAAACGCTTTGGCGGTCTCCTCTGTTGCACCGGCTTCCTTGTTCCACGCGGCCATGATGGGTGTCGGTCGATAATGCTTTTCAAAAAACTCGATGATCTTCTCCATCGTTGGATACTTCTCCGAGCGAAGGCAGAACCAGGCATTCTCCATATCCCACCAGCCTTCGGCCTCAGGATCGCAGTCGTCTGTGTCGGCGCAGGCGGAGAGAACTCGCAGCAAGCCGATGCCTTTTAGATAGTGGCCGAGGATATCGTGGCGGCAGCCTTTCATATGGAGCGGTTGTATACTCATTGGGCTGGTGTACTCCGACTCGATTTCGAGGCGCGGATTGATGCGCGAATATCGGCGGCTCGGAATAGAGTCTCGAGGAAGGCGAGCCGGAAGGGGCCATAGTGCGTTAGCAGGCGCAGGACTCCGCGGGGGTAGCTCTCGTGCCCGAGTGCGTCCCGCCCCATGCGGCGGCAATCGGTAGAGAGTGAACCGCACTGGAGTTCCTGGCCGGCGATGGTGACCGGCGGCAGCACGTCTCCATCGGCGATGCCACGTACGGTTTTCGGTGTCCTTTTCATCTTGCGGATACCGTCGAATCTCGTCGCGCAGAACCTTCCGTACGCGGCCATGATGGCTCATGACGAGGTATTCCGCAAGTAAGCTCTCGGTAGGACGCTGGGCGCCGAGTGCCTGCTCGGATTGGCGGAAAGCAAGGGCGGACGCAACCTCGTGGGCGAGACTGGGCTTGAAGGATTGGCGGATTGCCCTGAGTTCCTTTTTCAACGTATAACCTGTCAACTTCGGCGTACCGTTGTCGTTTTTCTCATGAAGTCGAGGGCTTTCGCAGAGGGAGAACTTTGCGATAGGACACAAGTCTCGTGGAATGGAAATGCCTGCCTTCGTCAGGGCGTCCTTCGCCGCAGACTGCCATGCGGGGTGGTTTTTTCCGATGTCGTGCAAATGAGTGCCGGTAAGGGCGGCTGACTGTTCTTCCGGCCATAAGAGCAATGTTTCTTCTAGTGCGGCGCCGATGCATTCCCAGTTGGAGGTGACGTCGTTAGTATGTTCGGCAATGCTTTGCCAGCGTTGTCGAGACTGGAGTAGAAGCGGCGGCGGGGGCCAGTCGGCCCGTTCGTGGCGAACTCGATTCCAAAGCCAAGCCAGAACGATAGCCGCATTTTTGCCAAGTCCCGTGGGGATATTTATGAGGTGGGATTGGCAGGATGTGCCTGCGTCTCCACCAGCGAGGCCGGCGCTGGTAGTCGAATGGTTCGTGGCTCGTTGTACCGCGGAAGAAGTCGTCGAAGTTTGGGGAGTTACAAGACGTATTGATTTGCAG
>PMSX01000255.1 GCA_003167495.1 Bryobacterales bacterium
ACTCCGAACGGCTATAGAGAATTGCTAGGCTGGTTAAAAACTTCGGCTGTATCGACTGTGGCCGAACCCCCACCCGCTACGATCCAATGGCCGCCCCTGATGTCCTACGAGTACACATTGGCCGACCGCAAACAGGAATTCTCGCGGTTTGCCGAGATTCTGGCTGGGCGCTCCGAACGCCGTATCCTTCTTTTGGCTGGGTCGAGTAACTGCGGTAAAACTGTATTTCTAAGAGAGCTGCTCGCATACGCCGGACGCGCCGGAATTCCTAAGTCACTGATCGACTTCAAAGGATGTCCGTCTTTGAACGTTCTGCTGGACCTCATGCGCTCCGATTTGAGTGATATTTTGCGCACGCCGTCCTCCACCGGCGCGTTGGCTCAACCTTCCGAATTGATGCTCGATTTCCAGCAACTGACCCACCCGGTTCTGCTGGTGTTCGATACCTATGAGCAGTCCTCGGCCGATGCGCAAAGATGGCTGGAGAGCCAATTCCTGCCGCGGCTCGACAGGAGTCCCGGACTGGTGATCGTAATAGCCGGACAGACCACACCCGCCCACAAGAAATACGTCTGGTCTCGATTAGTCGATAGTTGCGAGTTGCGCGCCATTGACAAATCCGACGACTGGCTGGAATATTCGCGCCGCAGATGGAATTGTCCGGCCCTCAATTCTGAACACATTAAAACGTTGACGATGGCGACCCGCGGCGATCCGGGTCAGCTGAGTACTCTGCTGGAAGCAATGGTGGAGGGTCTTCAAGCGGAATCCGCTTGAAAACGCACTATGGACTTTGAACAGGTTTTGGAACACCTTCAGAAGGCTCAGGGCAAGCCGGAGGCCCTGGTTGTGGCCACCGTCGATATCGCGCTCGCCAGGCACGACCGCGACCTCAGGTTGGCGCTGGAAGCCGCCGCAATCCCTCATTGGTTTACGTCCCCGATCCTGGGCACCATCCTGGACGTCGAGCTTCACGGGGCGGAGAATTTGCTGGCGCAACTGGTGAAACTTCCCATGGTAGAGTCATTCCCTTTGCGCGGGGGATGGAATGTGCATGAGGCCACTCGTATCGCGTTGCGCCATCGAATGGCGACTGAAACCCCTGAGCGGTTTAAAGAGCTCTCCCAAAAGGCCGCCTCCTGTTTCCCGGGCAACGACACGCATGTACGTATCGAGGCTATTTTTCATCGTCTGGTGGCTGAGCCCCGCGAGGGAGCAGCAGAACTGGAGCGGTTTTGGAAAGAGTTCGAGGAAGCGGGACGTTTTGAAACTTTGCAAGCGCTGGGCGTAGCAATCCGAGAGCTACTCCGAACCAACATGCTGACGACGGCGGCGCGCGCCCGCTGCCTTCTTTGTTATAGCCGGGTGGGCCGCGAACGCTCATTACTAAGAGAAGCCGAGCAAGGCGCAAGAGAGGCCGTACGCTTTTTTGTCGATCTCGCAGACCCATGGAACGAGGCCGAAGGGCGGCAGGTTCTCGGAGAGATTTTGCGTGATCAGGGACGCCTCCCGGATGCTGTCGAAGAGCTTCGGAAAGCGCGAACACTTTTAACGAACCTCGCCGCCGCCAATCCTCAGAACGGCGATCTCTTGTACGATCTGTCCATCGCACGGAACTCTGTCGGCAGCGCCTGCGAGGCGCAAGGCCACCTGGCGCACGCGCTCGACGAGTATTTAGAAGCCAAGGCCATTGTCGCGGGAATTGTTGATCAGAATAACCAACGGCTCGGTTGGAAGCGCCAACTCGCAGTTTGCCACAATAACGCGGGCACAATTGCTAACGCTCAAGGCCGCCTCAGCGACGCGGTGGCGGAGTATAAAGCCGCGCAGGACATTATGATCGATCTCACGCGGCACGACCCCGCCAACACTGCTTGGAGGCGTGATCTGGCCGTTTCGCACAATCGCGTAGGTACGGCCGTGGAATTGCGGGGCAAGATCGCCGACGCGGCTCGCGAATTCGAAGCAGGCAAGCAGATCATGCTCCAACTCGCCGCTTCCGATCCGGACAATACGGCCTGGCTGCACGACTTGAGCATCGCGCACCACTATGTTGGGATGACCTATCGGACGCAGCGAAAACTCGCTGACTCCGCCGTTGAGTTCGAAGCTGCCCGCGAAATCGTAGCCCGGCTTACTCAGCGCGACCCCGATAATACCGGCTGGTTGCGCGAACTGTCGGTCTGCCATAACTCTATTGGACAAGTGCGTAGAGCCATGGGACGGCTCGCCGATGCACTCTCAGAATTTCAGGCCGGGCATGAAATCGCTTCGCGGCTTGCCCTGTTCGACCCGGCCAACACGATGTGGCAGTTGGATTTGTCGGTCTCTCATAACTATCTGGGGACCACTTACCGGGCTCAGGGTCGACTGGAGGAGGCACTCAGTCATTATGTTGCGTCAAAGACTATAACGCACAGTCTCTCGCGAAGCGATCCAGCCAATAAAAGCTGGCAGAGAGAGTTTGGCGTCTCCTGCAATAGTCTGGGTAGAGCTTATGAAGATTTAGGAAAGTTGGAAGAGGCTCTTGAGGAGTATTCCTCTTACCATAAAGTAATGTCCTCGCTGGCTGCGTCCGACGCTAACAACACGAGCTGGCAACGGGGGCTTTCTCTATCCCATAATTGTTTGGGCCGCGTTCTCGAGAGGCAGCAACGCCTGGCGGAAGCATTGGCTGAATACGAGATCTATTATGGACTGGTTGCGGATCTCGCCGCTTGCAACCCTCTTAATACAGATTTCCAGGAAGAGCTAGAGCTGGCGCACATGGCCGCTGGTCATGTATTGGAGCTATTAGGCCGCGGCGGAGAAGCTCTGGATCGCTATCTTGCCGCTCGTGACATTTGCCTCGATCTCACCAAACACGATGCCGACAACGCCGGATGGCAGTATGGGCTAGCGCTGTGTTCCCGGCGGATCGGGAACATTCACCAAGCCCAGGGTCAATCCGACGCAGCCATGCGCGAGAACCAGGCCGGTTTAGAATTGTCGGAGCGGCTCGTGAAGCAGGATGCAACCAACAAAGATTGGGTGACGGTGCGAAACGTGCTTCGCGAGTCGTTTGAGAAACACAAATCCATTACTGCCGCCGATACCGTGCGTTATTCGGCCTAAC
>PMSX01000115.1 GCA_003167495.1 Bryobacterales bacterium
AATCCCAGATTGGCCATGCCACGAGCATCACCAGCGCCGGCCGCTTTGCGGTACAGGCCCACGGCCTGAATATCATCCTTCGATTCTTCTAGCGTGAGTTCTTTTTCTCGATCGCCGGAGCGATGCGAGCCGCCGCCTGCTGATTCTTCGCTTCTTGTTGCGCAAATAGCGATCCGGGATGCAGCACTGCATCGAGCGGCACGTTCAGGTATCTTTCGCGGAGATGGCCCATCGCTTCCGAAAAGTACTCCGCGTAAACCCGCAGTGCGTTGTAACGCCTCAGCCCGGCCAGCGAGCCCATGAGCTGACTGGCATTTTCGGGTGCGTCGAAATCGAAACCTTCCAGCATCAGCGGCACAATATTACGCTGTACGCTCATGGCAGTCTCAATCTCGCGGCGCAGCCAATCCCCCGGCTCGCTACAGCGGCTCAACGAGGATGGAGTCAGGAGAACAAGGAAATGAGCCCGTGCATTGATGTTCCCGAGTATGGCCTGCTCGAAATCGCCACTTGCAATTCCATTAAAATCGAAGAATACGTCATACCCGTGATTGGTCAAGTTCTGGAAGATTGCTAGAGCCCAGGATGCGTTGGCGCGGCGATAACTCAAGAAAACTGTTTTCTCAATGCGCCCCATACGATCCGCCTCCGTGCCCGTACAAGTAGAAATTAGCACGATACCAAACTAGTACCAACTTGCAAAAGTTTGCGTACAACGCTCCGGCTCGGAGGCCCTTACTGAGCCGTGACTGTGAAGAGCGGCAACGATACTCCAATTTACGCAATTAAGCACTAGATGGCAACGGGGCTTGCAGCCTCGCCGAGCGACGTACAGGTACATCTACAAAAATAGTGGGTTCAAACTCTAACGATTGGGTGTATAATTACTAAGACCATAGGAGCCTCGTCGCAGATCCTAAGTTCGACTAATAGGTGATACACAGGCAACTCCAGGTCTAACTAAAGCAAGAGAGTAACTGTGAAGTCCTGGAGGGATCCAATGGTTTCGCAGCCATTTATACGCGCATCAGGTGTTTTAAGTAATTCGACTTGTTTCAGGCCCAGGAGCGTCTTCCTGCTGGCGTTGGTGGGATTGGCTTCGTTTTTTAGCCCATCTGCACATGCTGACGAGTTTCCGCCAGGAACTTACAAGATCAATACGAATCCTATACCCTGGGGCGGCGGCTGCAAGCCCGTCTCCATGAAGAACGGGACGCTCACCGCCTCGTGCCTGAATTTCTTTCAAAATGAACAGCACACCGTGCTGGCCGATGCCGACAAATGCGCCGCGGAAAAGCACGATATCAAGAATGTCAATGGCGTTCTGCGGTGCGTTCTCTCGGAAACGCCGGTAAACGCGCAGCATCCCTATGTCGCGAACGTAATTTCAATCGCGGGGGACGTCAAGACCGACCAGGGAGAGACCAAAACCTTCGTGATCGACCAGCCCCGCGTTGACGTGCCTCTTACCCAGTTTCGCAGTATCACGTTCAAAGCCGGCGATACTGTGATGCTCGGTGCGGGTGGCTGCGTTCAAACCGGCGGCAGCGGCCGCACCTGGAAGTCGTATACCAACCCGCTAGGCAGCGACGCCGAAACTTACTATTCGGGGACCGTTTGGATTGATGGCGTGCTGGGCGGCCCCGACAAGAAGATAGCCGGACTGCTGCACGTCCCTTGGAAAGTGCCCGTTCCCAAAGACCCCAAGCTGGCCGAGGAATATTTCCTACAACTTGGCTATTTGGATACACAAGGCGACTACGGGGACAACGGCTACTGGAGTCACGACAATGGCAATGACGACCAGTGTTTGAATAACGGACCCGCTTGGGTTGAAGTCAAGATCACCAGCGGCCAAGTGGATAATGGCGTGCTCCTTTCGCAGCATTCCAAGCCTTTTGACTTAGTCTGGGATGTGAACAATGAGGATTTCAACGGTTTACCCCTGAATCCAAGATGGACTTACCAGCTAGCTCCTCCGCCGCACGGACCTCCCATACCGGACTTTGCGTCCACCTGCGGCCCAGCGATTACCACATCGAGCTTCGGCGTCATTAACTACGGCGGCACCGGAATTAACGTAACTGAGCTGGCAAACCGCTGTACCTCGCAGGCGCCGAACGTCGATCTGGCCGATCTTTCCCTCGTTGAATTTGCGATTGCCTTTGGATATTGCAGTGGAACCTTGGATGGGCATATGCTGTGGGGCATGTCGACGTACACCGGAAATTTCAGCTTTGCGGACTGGTCTGGTGATGCGGCCGCTAGCAACTTGGGACTGAAGGACGGAGATTACGGGGTGAATCTCGTCAACGTAGACGCTGACGATAAGGCGACCCTTGATGGCCAAACGACGAAAGAGTCGGCCGTGGGCCTTGAATTCAGGGACTTCGAGACAGTTCATTTGGCGGGCGGCGCCTTTTGGAAACAACTGGTAAACTCCGTTGAAAACGGCGGCCAACCCTCGCCCGAGGTAACGATGGGAGGTACCGCAGGACTGCCCGGCGTAGCCGTCGGAGTGATGGGCATTGACGGTGTGCACGGCGGCTATGCCGAGTTGCACCCAGTGTTCGCGCTTGCCCTGAATACTCACGAAACTCAATTGAACGATCGATTGCAACAGACCTGGGTCTTCTTTTTGCGAAACTCCGGCAGCGATGGCGGATGCAGTTCGCAAACCTCTACGTGGCCTAGTTCTCTGGGCAACAACGAATATTTCGTTCAGTTGCCTTGGCCGGAGGGTGCCACGGGAGCGCAGGTTATCGGGCCGAGTGAGTTTTTCTCATGGCAGGACCAACAGCCTATAGGCTCGATCCAGAGTTCCGAAGACAAGGGGTGGACCTTGATCGACGTGAAGTTCCCTCCTAATGGGGAATTCGGAGTTGACGGCTCATTCACGGTAGAGTACAGCTTCCCGGCGGGCCACAAACCCCCACCGAAAAAAACCGCTACTCCGCCCGCAGGAGCCACCGAAAAGGAGACCCAATTCACTGCCGCGGATTTTGCCGCAAAGATTAATGATCCAGTCTTAGCTGCTCGATTCACAAGTGAGGCAGCCCTTCTCAAACCGCCGTCGGTCCTGGCGCCCAAGAGGGTTCCCATGGTTTTCGACACATCGCTGAGAGTTAGACGTAAGACTCAAGGCGAGGCGAGCCGGGGGCACTTGACCAAACCGGAGAACCATGCCGATCCGGTCAGACAGCAACTTGATACAGCTGCGAAACAACTATTAGGTAAGTACAGACTGCCAACAAAGTAAACGGTCTTTCCGACCCAACCTTAGCGTCGAAACTGAGCGAGGGAGCGTCAGCGACCTAGCTTGACATCCGCTAAATGACCTCCTACGCACTAAGAAACAGGAGGCTGCCACACTCGCACCCACGCTACATACAGATTGATGCTGCTGGCTGTGACGCCCGTCATATTTCCATATATCCAATTAGCGCCCTCCTGTGCGCCAAGCATCAGGTAATAGTTTTGCTGGTCGAAGATTGGGTAAGTGCTGCTCGAAAGAATCGCCTGATTATCCAAATACCAAGTGACTTTCCCCGGTACCCAAAGCACTCCATAAGTGTGCAAGGCGGAAAAATCGATCCCCGGAAGTGTGTATGCATTCTTGCCGATGTTATTCGCAACGTCCACCGCTATGCCATTGATCATCTTCCAATCGTGGATCGTTCCGAAAAAGGTTTGTGCGTTCTCTGGGTCGCCTTCCCCTTCGAAAATATCAAGTTCCCCGGTCTCAGGCGCACTTGCGAAGTCCTGCGTGGGAATCATCCAGAATGCCGGCCAAGCACCGGTTGTCACGTCCCATTTCATGCTTGCTTCGAAGTAGCCGTAGCGGTATGCATGGCACACGCCACCCATCGGCGCGCAGGAACTAATCGTCGTGTCGGCTGGGCTCTGGCCCTGTGTCCAAGCCAGATCAAGCAACGATGAATAGACAGAGGCGTTAAACGGAACAGGCGTACTCTGCCACCAGATTCCTGGGTACCAGGTATGATCGCCACTCCCATCGGGCGAAAGATCGAAAGGCGAAAAATCGTCTGAAAACGCCAGCGAATACCCTGCGGCTTGCGGTGGCGGCGTGATTTGCGAAGTCGGTGTAACTGGGGCAGCTGTTGCAGTCGGCTGAGGCGCAGGAGACTGATTGCCGCACGAGAGCGAATAAAACAGTCCTAATAGAGCGCTGAGAATTCGACGCATCCTTCCCCTACTCAGCACCCTTGCCTGCGATATATGACATTGAGATGAAACTCGCCTTCGGGTATTATCGCTTGAACCCGGCGACAGTCCGTCCGTGAGCCGTTCGTCAGGGCTCGTAGTAGCCACTGCGGGCAATCGTCCGCATTCCAGGCAGACGCACGGTGGCTGAAACTGGATGAAAGCGGCGCGTCTCTTCTTTGACGTCTTTGGGATAGAAGCCAATAAGATATTGCGTGCGGAGTTCGCGGATGATGTCACTGAATGCGCCGTCCAGTTCACCGAAGCCTTCCGGATTAAAAATCCGCCCGCCGGTGGAGGCGGCGAGCGTAGCCAGAGCGTGCTCACCTCCCAGATTGCGTCCGGCGTCGCCGGCGATGGGTACAACCACGATTGGATACATAACGGCGTCTGCCAGCTGTGCCGCGCGCAGTGCGTCGTTGTATTTTTTGTAGCTGGTGGTATCGCCGCCGTCCGTCACAACCACGATGACATGGCGGCCTTCGCGTCCCTGAAGCGTGTCGCCCGCCAGAAAGATCGAATCGTAGAGAGAGGTGCCACCTTCTCCCTGCGCGGCGTTCAACGCTTTCGCCGCCCGTGTTTTGTTGCGCGAATAGTCGACTTCCAGATTTATGTGCCAATTGAAAGTAAAGAGCGCAAAGGTATCCTCTGGATTGCCTGAACCGAGCAGCGTCGAGATAAAACGGAGCACCGAACCCGTTTCGTAGTGGAGATCCACTTTGGTGCTGCCGCTGGTGTCCATGAGAATGGCCACAGACAATGGCATGGATGTGTTTCGCTCAAAAACAGCAACTTGCTGCTCAACGCCGCTATCCATAACCCGAAAGTCTTCTTTGTTTAGGTTGGTGATGATGGAGCCGTGCTGATCGCGAACGGAGACAAGCAAACGGACCAGATTCACTTTAGCCGAAAAAAGCGGACCCTCCGTTTGGCCGGACAGTGGCGCGGGCGGCGGTGGAGGAGGATTAGCGGGTTTGAACTGCCCCGCTGCATGGAAAGCGGCGAAAAGGCCCAGCAGGGGGGCCCACCGTATTCTTCGACTAGTTGCCATGTTTGGATGAATCCGTCAGCAGCCGGTCATCCCACTCCCCATCGACCCATACCGCCCCATCGGCAAAAAACTCCTTCTTCCAGATTGGCACTTCGTGCTTGAGGCGGTTGATACCTTCGAGCGCCGCTTCAAACGCAGGCTTGCGGTGCGGCGCCGTCGCCACGACAACCACGCTGGCTTCCCCAATCTCCAATCGTCCCAAACGGTGCACCATGCCAATTCGACCAATCGCAAACTGTCCTGCAATCTCGCGCCCGATGCGCGCCATTTGCTCTTTGGCCATTCCTTCGTAGCATTCGTATTCCAAATGAGTTGTTGGACGCCCCTTGGTATTATTCCGGACTACGCCTTCAAAAACTACGACCGCGCCATCTTCCGGCCGCTGCAACTTTTCAACAAGCTGACGCGCATTGATGGCTCCGCGGACAATCTCAAAAATGTGACCGTCGCCGCCGGAACCGCCGCTGACCGGAGGCAGAAAGGCCACCTCGTCGTTATCACTCAGCACTGTATCGGCAGTGGCGAACTCCTGATTCCTGGCAAATAGAATCGACGGACGCTTGGCATTCAGGGTTTCGTAACGTTGCGAATAGCGGGAAAAAAGGCTCCCGAGCGTCGTCCCAGGCGGCAGATCGAGCGATTCCTCGGCCTTTCCGACCAGGTCTTTGAGTACGCCGAAAAACAACACTTTTACCCGCATCATTCAAATGCTAACAAGTGGGCAGCGGCCTGGTGAGTATAGTCAACAATATGAGCCATGATCAGACAACCGTTTTCATACGCGCGCTTGGCAAGGCAGACTATGACGAATGGCTTCCTCTTTGGAAGGGCTATCAAACCTTCTACAAAGCAAACCTTTCCGATGAGGTGACGCGTGAGAGTTTCCGCCGCATGCTTGATCCTGCGGAACCCACGTTTGGCGCTTTGGCATTCCGCGGCGCGAACGCGATAGGAATGGTGCACTGGATCTTTCACCGTTCAAATTGGAGTATCGGCGACTATTGCTATCTGCAAGACCTTTTCGTCAACGAGCATAGCCGCGGTCTGGGCATAGGCCGCCTTTTGATTGAGCATGTGTATGCCGAAGCCAGCAAGGCCGGGTCTTCTTGCGTTTACTGGTTGACGCATGAAACGAACAAGACCGCTATGCTGTTGTACGATCGTGTCGCCGATCGGTCGGGATTCGTTCAGTACAAGAAGAGTTTGTAGGGGAACACTTTGACGAGCCACCAGACCCGCTTCCGCGTACGCTATGCAGAGACTGACCAAATGGGCGTGGTCTATTACGCCAATTACCTGGTGTGGATGGAAGTGGGCCGGGTGGAATTGGTGCGCTCGCTCGGGTTTCAATATAAAGAGCTGGAACACAGCGAAGGGTTGTATCTTTCGGTGATCGAAGCCAACTGCCGCTACCTTTATCCGGCTCGCTATGACCAGGAGATCGCTGTCGAAACGAAGATAGTGAAAGCGACGTCGCGTACGGTGGAGTTTGGCTATCGGATCAGTTCCGTTGAGGCAGAACGATTGCTGGCGGAAGGCTCGACACGGCACATTTGGCTCAATCGGGAATGGCGACCGACGACTTTGCCGGAGAAATATCGGAGCGGGCTTGGGGTGGTGAGCAGCATCAAGTGAGGTCCAGTTCCCAGGTTTGACCGATGAGATCTTGCCCGAAACTGTGGTGAGGCTCTTCCTTGACCAGTTGGAAGCCTGCTTTTTCGTAGATGCGGCGTGCCGAAAGCAAAATGCTTTGCGTCCATAAAACAATTTTCTTGTAGCCCGCGGTTCGGGCGAAGTGGATGCATTCGTTCACTAAGGCGTGACCGAGTCCCATGCCGCGCGCGCTTGGTTCGACGAAAAGAAGACGCAGTTTGGCGGTATGAGGCTGTTCGGGATGTTTGACCAGAAAGATGTGGCCGGCGCCTTGGCCGTCGAGGTCGGCAATCCAGCAGCGCTCACGCTTGGCGTCGAAGTTGGTAATGAAGTCGGAGACAATCCTCGCAACGAGGGCTTCGAATGTTGCGTCGAAGCCGTACTCTTCGGCATAAGCCGCGCCTTCTCTGCAAACGACCCAGCCCATGTCGCCGATGCGATGCGGGCGCAAAATGAACGGCGGACGGGCTTGGCCGTTTGGTAAGAGGATCTGTTCGATGTCTTGCATGGAGCGGATGAGATGCGTGCGATCAGAAGGAGGCGCGTCTTTGGCAGCTGGCGGCAGTTGGCTAGGCTGCATATCGATAGTGTCAATCACTATGATTGACTGTGTCAACTCGCGCGTAATGCCACCATCGGATCGATTCGAGAGGCCCGCCGGGCTGGGAGATAGCCAGCAAGGGCGGCAACGCCCGTCAGGATGAGCAAGATTCCGAAGAACGTAGCCGGATCGGTGGGAGTCACTCCGAACAACATGCTCCTGATGGTTCGAGCCAGTGCCCAGGACGCAAAAACGCCGAGCGCCATCCCGATGGACGCCAGAGTTAGAGTTTGCAAAATAATACCCGTCTGCAGGCCTGTGGCAGAGGCGCCCAGCGCCATGCGAATTCCGATTTCTTGCGTCCGCTGAGTGACTGAATAAGAGATGACGCCATAGATTCCGAGTGACGCCAGAACCAACGCGAAGATTGAGAATCCGGCGAGCAGGAAGACAACAAAGCGGCGCGGCGAAATGGCTGTGTCGACCAGTTGCTGCACGGGCCGGAAATCGTTGGCAGGAAGAGTAGGATCAATAGACCTGAGTGCGCCGCGAACTGGAGAAGCAAATTGTGCGGGAGGAAGAGCGGTGCGAACGATTAGGTCGACCGAAGAATAATCGCGGGTTTGACGGATGGGCAAATACATTTCGCAACCGGCTGCCTGTTCGAGAGCGAGGTGCCGGACGTCGCTGACGACGCCGATGACTTGGCGATCAACATAGCCGGCACCTACCAAAATTTGCCCAACCGCATTTTGCCTGGGCCATAGAGTATGCGCGAGCGTTTCGTTGATGACGATGACGGGCTGGCCGGTAGCGTTGTCGTACGCGGTGAAATCGCGGCCAGCCAGCAACGGGATTTTCATTGCTTTCAGATATCCATCGCTTGCAATGCGGACGAAGGCCCACGGAGGAGGTTGTTCCTTCGTATAGGTTCGATCTTTTGCCATGGCGGCCCAAGTCCGGTCACCGTTTAGCGGTAAGACATCGGTCAAGCCGGCGGCTTCGATGCCCGGCACGGATCGCACGGCGCGGAGCACTTCATCGAAATAAGCGCTGCGTTGAGCTTGAGATCCGTAGCGCGCACTGGGGTCGATTCGAACGGCGGTGGCCTGAGCCGGTTGGAATCCCAGCGTGACATCGAGAAGACGAACGAAGCTACGAATCAGCAGACCGGCTGCAACCAGAAGAACGCATGCGAAAGCAATTTCAGAAACGACGAGAGCGCTGCGAATCCACGCGTGCTTCTTGCCGGAACTCGAACTGCGAACGGTGTCTTTCAAGGAGTCGTGAAGGGCAGCCGCAGGAACATGCAGGGCTGGAACCGAACCGAAGATGAGACCTGTGAGAACGGCCATCACTGTGATGAAGGCCAGCGTGGCGCCGTCAACCCGAACATTGGCGATAAGAGAAATGTTGAAAGCGTTGAGTTGAGCGATGGAGAAAGTTCCGGCCACGGCGAGCAGCAGACCCACGAGGGCGCCACAGCACGACAGCACAATACTTTCGGTGAGCATTTGACGAATTAAACGGCGGCGGCTTGCGCCGAGCGAGGCGCGGATGGTCATTTCTTTTTGCCGGCCGGCCATGCGGGCCAGCAGCAGGTTGGAAAGATTGGCGCAGACAATCAACATGACGACGCAGACGGCCAAGG
Source organism: Bryobacterales bacterium (assembly GCA_003167495.1). GTDB lineage: Bacteria > Acidobacteriota > Terriglobia > Bryobacterales > Bryobacteraceae > Bog-105. The sequence goes on from PMSX01000115.1 coordinate 9,121, forward strand.
CGAGCACCAACAGAGCCGTTCGAATATGTTCGCTCGCGTGCTCTTGGAGAAGGGTCGCGATCGGTTTGAAATTCCGGTCGGGATCTCGGCGGCGAATTTGCGGGCCGAGTATTTGCATTTCGGCCCGGGCACTCTCGATAGTCGCGCCTGGTTTCAAACGCCCAAGCATGCTCAATTCATTTCCGCGGCGGTTTGCCTCTTCGGTGAGCGGGTAGGGCAGGAAGAGATCGATCTGGCTACCAGGCGCAAATACGCTTGCGAAGTCGAAGTAGGGAGGCATGATTCCGACGACGGTGACTGGCGCGTCGTTCAGTTTGAGCACCCGGCCGATGACTCCAGGGTCAGAAGCAAACCGCCGCTGCCAGAGGCTGTAAGTCAAAAGGGCGACCTTCGGCACATTCCAGTTGAACTTGCAATCGGCAGCGGTGAACGGCCTCCCGAGCTCCGGGCTTACACCCAACACCGAAAAAAAGTTATCTGAGACGGCCACCCCAGTGAGGCGCAGGGGTTCGCCCTCTCCAGTGAGTTTGTTGTCACCAACTCGGTAGAAGGGAGAATATGCGGCGACGTCAGAGAAGGATCGGTTTTGCGCGCGCAAGTCGAGGAAGTGGTCCACGGGCACAGTCTCTCCGGATTGGCCTTCGTTATCGACGTCGGTGTTTTGAATCCAAACGAGGCGGTCTGGATTGTTGAACGGCAGCGGACGAAGCAGAACGGCATTGACGACGTTGAAGACGGTGGCACAAACGCCAATGCCAAGTCCGACGATGAGAATGGCGAACGTGGCGAAACCGGCGTCGCGCCGCAAAGTGCGGAAAGTGTAAAGCAAATCTTGAACGGTATCGCTGATCCACAGCGAGATCCAGGTAGCCCTTGCTTCTTCCGATTTCTGAGTCAGATTGCCGAATTTTCTCCGAGCAGCGCCACGAGCTTCCGCTTCCGGTACGCCTTGCTCCACGAGGTCGTTGGCCATTGACTCGAGATGGAACTTCATCTCTTCGTTGAGAAGGTGCTGCCGCTCGCGGTGCTGGAACCAGTAGCGTAAGCGGCGGCGAAGGTGTTTAAAAGTTAAAGTCATACTTTATATTCCTTTAAGGCGGTGCCCATCACACGCGCGATGGCGCCCGTCAGTTGACGGTATCGTTCCTTCTCAGCGTTTAGTTGTTTGCGGCCGTCAGGTGTGAGTTTGTAGAAGCGGGCTCGGCGATTGTTAGCGGACGTGCCCCATTCGCCTTCAATCAAGCCGTTCAGTTCCAGGCGCTGAAGTGCCGGATACAAAGAGCCTTCTTCGACCTGCAGGACGTCTTCCGACAGTTGCTGAATCAGTTGGGCAATCGCATACCCATGCAGATAGCCGTGCGTGAGCGTCTTCAGCACCAGCATGTCGAGCGTGCCTGGTAGAAGGTCGGATTTGCCTTCCCATTTTCCCATAGACTGTCTGATTATACTTACGTTTAGGAAGGCAAAAAAGTTCGCAGATTAGCGACTTTTTTACAAAAGGCAACCTATGGAGCAACCTTTGTCTAGTACGCAAGGGGAGTTTACGGACGACAAAGGTCGCCGCTACCGGCTGGCCGTTGTAGTGCAGGGTCTGGTCGGGCAGGGAAGTGAGTTCGATCACGGCGTTAGCGGTCGGCGGCTTCGATACTGTCGTCCGCGATGTAGTCCCAGATGTCGCTAGCATCTTCCTCTGTGCGCGGCGCGTGAGACGAAGCCTCTTACTTGTTGCTGCGTTTCCCTCTGGTGCTTCGCTGACGGATCTTGTCAAATGCCTGGGGCCCATCGACGAATTCGCCGCGGTCGGTCTGCTCGATACCAATCGCAATTTCCTTTCGAAGTTCGGTGAGCTCCGTGAAAAATTTTTCGAAGGTGCTGCCCAGGTTGACGTTCATCCGTGCCGATTAGCGCTGCTAACCATAGTTGTCAAATATTGATAAGGCCACTCCTCGATTTATCGAATCACAAATGCCGCTGCTACCGGTTGGCCGTTGTAGTGCAAGGTTTGGTCGGGCAGGGAAGTGGCATCGATTCCCTTGCCGTGGCCCAGCTTCACCATCACTACTTGGAACGTGCGCTCGGTCAACATGCCGGGAAAGACTCCGTCACGTGCGCCAATGGTTAGCGTGTGTTCTCTATCGTTCCAATGCAAGGCAATCGTGGAGTAAGCGCCCTTTTCGTAATGGTAGGTGTCGCCTTCATCTTCGTAAAGCGTATAGTCGGCATCCGCGCCGGGATAGATGCGCAGTTCGATCGGGTCGGCTGGCTTTTCGTTTGAGTATTGCAACTCGGGGCCAAGCGGCAAAATGGAGCCGGCGCGAACGTACAAAGGCAGACTGCTCAAGGGCGCTGGCGCGTCTATATAAGTGCCGCCGTCCAGCGTGGTTCCACTCCAAAAGTCAAACCAAGTTGTCTTGGGCAAATAGAGATGCCGGGCGGTTGCGCCTTCCTCGGTGACCGGGTTGACGAGCAGCTCATTGCCGAACATGAATTGATCGCCGATGTTGCGCACGCGCGGGTCGGCGGCGAAATCCATAACCAGCGGACGCATAGGCGTGAACTGATCCTTCGTCACTTTCCACGCGTTCGAATAAACGTACGGCAGCAGCCGATAGCGGAGGCGGTCAAAGTTTGTGAGAATCGTTTGCGCCTCAGGACCGTAAGACCAGAGTTCGTTCTCATTCGGCACGCGTGTTCCGTGCACGCGGAAGATGGGACAGAAGGCACCATATTGAAACCATCGGATGAACAATTCGCGGTAGCGCGGATCGTTCGGATGGCCGAGGATGAAGCCGCCAATGTCGGTTGTCCAGTAGGGCAGGCCCGACAATGCAAAGTTTAGCCCGGCGGGAATCTGGCGCTTGAAGGTTTCGAAGTCCGCCAACACGTCGCCTGACCACGCAGTCACGGCATAACGCTGGTTGCCGGCCCAAGCGGAGCGCGAGAGAATGAAGACTCTTTTCGCATCGCTTTCCTGGCGCTGATGTTCGTAGATACCCATGGTGGTTTCTAAAGGATAGGCGTTCGCATAACGCGCACCGCTGCCGATGGCCACCTTGTGATCGAGCAGAATATTTTCCTCGACGCCTTCCGTTTCGGGTTCAGTGGTATCCATCCACCATGCATCGACCCCGATTTTGAACAGGCTGTTGTCGACGAGATTCCAATAGTAATCGCGCGCTTCGGGATTGAACGCGTCGTATAGCGCCATAGCTTTCGGATGGAAGGAAACGGCGGGTGTCTTTTCGATGAAGAAGCCGCGCTTATCCATGTCCTCATAAGTGGCGGTGCCTGGATAAAAGAACGGCCAAATGGAAACCATCAGGTGAAAGTGCTCGCGGTGCAGCTGCTCCACCATGCTTTGCGGATCGGGATACTTCAAGTTCCACTTGAACTCTCCGGTACTGGTCCACCAAAACCAGTCTTGCGCTATATTGTCAACTGGGATTTTCAGGTCGCGATATTTTTGAGCAATACGCAAAATTTCTTCTTGGGACGTGTACTTGTTTTTGCATTGCCAAAAGCCATAGGCCCATTTGCCGTAGAGCGGAGCATCGCCCGTAAGGGTCCGGTAGTCGGAAATCAGCCTGTCGAACTGAGGGCCGTAACAGAAATAATAATCTATTGAATCAGCTACTTGTGAGCTTAAGTACAAGTAGTGAATGAAGCGATTATTGAAACGACCACTTGAAGTGTTGTTCCAATAAATACCGTATCCTTTGGTTGAAATAAAGAAGGGAATTGCGATGTCGGTATTTTCCTGCGACAGGTCCACCGATTCGCCACGCATGTTGAAGACGCCGGCCTGGTGCTGGCCCAAGCCGTAGAACGCTTCATCGGAGCCGTAGACTTTGAAGACGTCGAGAGCGTGAAAAGTCTCCTCGCCGTTCACGGTGGCGGGCGACATTTTCTTTGGGCCTTCGGCGAGTAGCGGTTTACCAGTGGCATCGAAGTAGTTCAGAACGCTGTCTTGGCGGTTGATGGCGATCTTGAGTTTAGCGGTAGTGAAAGTGATCGTTTTAGAATCGCTTTGGACGTCCCAGGGGACGGGCGTCCAGTTCTTTTTGATGATCGACAGTTCGGGCCGGTTCGATGGCGGCGGCCATTGCGGCGCGTAGGTGACGTGAATCATGGATTCGGTGCAGACTTCCAGGCGGAGCGCGCCGCTTTGCATGTGGATCAGGACGCCATTGGGAAGCTTGTCAAAACCGAGAGCAGGGTTTTCGGGGATCCACTGGGCCGACGCCGTGGCAACAAAGAGAGTAAAGAGGAGGATGCGGCGAGACATGGAAGTTCTATTAGATCATTGGACTCTCGTTCGAGACGCAAGAGGTAAATGACCGATAACAGGTATTATGTCAACTCTCACTCGGGTCTCTACCGCCCCTCGATCTGAACTTCTTCATATTTTCCGGCCAGGTTTGTCATCCTTTCCAAGGGTGCTCCATTTAGATAAACGTCGAAGAAAGTGTGCACGTAGTCGGCTGAAATGGCGAGCCCGCGGCGTCCGTCCAATCCTCCGAATTCGACCACCAAGCGCAAGAGGCTCATGGCTGCCGGACTATTCAACAGAATTTGATCGCTAAAGCTAAAATGATTCGCTGTTCGAATGACCACGTACAACCTCCCGTTAGGCAGGCGCTCATAAATCGATTGGATTTCGGCCAGGACCTGGCGGCCAGCTGGATCGGCCGTCTCCCTGCTGTGATCGCTGAGAAGAAACATGCCAGGCTTGTTGAGCCCTTCTGGAACAACGCGGCCGAACGGAATGCCGTCCATATCGAGCGCAGCCTTGCACCTTGAATCCTGGTGACAGAACTCGAGCGCGGTGGCGCCGCCGAACGAATGACCAAACATGCCAAGGTGCTGTAAGTCCATGTGGCCTGCGAATTTTTCGGATGAGTCGGCATTCAGCCGCTCCAGCTGGTCCACCACGAACTTCGTATCTGCCGTCCACATCTGCAGCAGCTTGCCGATGACAGGATCAGCGAGGTTGCCGTTCGCGTTCTCAACATGATACGCGGGTGTTCTGCCAACGACGCGCCCGTCAGGCAAAACGACGACGAAGGATCGATACGGCGCATCGAACCCGACAACGAAGAAGCCGTGACTGGCAAGATCTTCCGCTAGTGTGGTGAAATCTGTCGTCAACGCGCTACCTCCGGCTCTGAGTAGCACAACGGGATACCTGCTCTGTTTTGGGGAGACTGTCGCGCCAGACACGCTGTGAGTGCGCACCAAAGCCGGATCACGCTTGAAAAACGATCGCATGAACAGGCCCTCCTGTTCCGCGACCGCCGCCCGCCAAACGCTAGGCAGATATTCCGCCGGTACATCTTTAGGGGACGGGGCTGCCGGGTACCAAATCCAAACCAGCACCTGCCTTTTCGAGCCTGGAGAGCGCGCGAGCTCGTCCGCCTCCGCCTCATTCGTCCATGCATAGGTGGTGCGTCCGACGGTGAAAGGACCTGTGGGAGTTGGCAACGTGATGCGCGTTTTGTGCTCCCACCACATGACGAGAAGCAAAATGGCGATTAGCGCGACGACAAAGGCGGCGATCGCAGATATGTCAAGTCAGAACATCTTGCGCCGTCGCGGACATCCAGAGGAGCAGGAAAAGGAAGGTGACTCTCGGGATTTCATTCATAATACTCTGTAAACCATGCCGCCGTTCTGCCCGCTGGCGCCACATATTAGGGACGAATCGTATCCCGCCGTTGACGAATCGTATCGGCAGCCGTCCTGTTACCTCAGTAGCCAAACGCCAAGACAGAGAAAGAGCACGTTATTGAGAACATGCACCACGAGCGTGTTGAACGTCGAGCCGGTCCGTTCTCGTACCCACCCAAGGAAGAGCCCGGCCACAAAAGCAAACGGCAAAACAATCGGATAGCCATGCATGACGGCAAAAAGGATCGCCGAGACGATGATGGCGCGAGGAACGGACATGTGCTTCCCGAGCCAGCCTAGCAGCAGGCCTCTAAAAAGTAGCTCCTCAAAGAGCGGAACAATCAGGCAACCTCTCGCGATGGCGACAATCCAAGCCGATTCCGGCTGGCCGACGAGGCGCTTCGCGTCCGTCGCAACTGTGAGAATTTGGCGCAGCGCGGTGGAAACCCCGCCCGTGATGGGACTCAGCACGAAATAGATTGTCAGTGAACAGCCCATGATGCCGAACCAAGCCAAGCAGGCCAGACCTAAGTCCTTTCCAGAAGTGAAACGAAGGCCGAACGGCGCACGCGGCAAAGGACCAAACGATATGGCGAGAGCTGCAATGAAGGCACAGTAAACTCCCGCAACGATGACCTGAGTTCGGAGGCCCGCATTCAGCGACGGTATCAACCAGTGCAGCCCGTAATAGGTTGCACTACCGATCACCGCGCCGGCGATGACAGCAGCGGCGATCGTCGCCAGTAAGCGCCGGCCATCAACCGTTGCCGGCGTTGCAACGGAAGGGTCAGCGGATTGGGTCATTCTTGTGGAACCTTTTCACTTTTGCGAACTCTCGGCAGGGCGAAGCCGGCGGCGATCATCCAGATGAACCCCGGAAAACGCGTGAATGGGATGAGAAAAAGCGCTTTCGGCAAAAGAATCTCGAGCCAGCTCAGTTCCCCGGCGACGGCGATGACAAGGCCGAAGATGACAATCCACTTTGGCAAAAGCTTTGCGAACCCCGCTGTGACGGATACGCCAGCGATCAATAGACCGAACGGCACGGAGAAACCGGGACCGCCCAACGCGAAATCGATTCGAAAGAGGGCCTGCAGGAGGGTCGAATCCTGAGCGATACCAGGATAAGACATCGTCCACAAGACGGAAGAGGATGCCATCATATTGAACGCCGTGGCAAAGCCGCCAAAAAGAGCGATGTATATGCCCGCGGCCCGAACACCCAGAAAACGCAATTGGCTGACAACGGTTGCAGTATATAGACCAAGGGGCACGGCCGCGCCGAAATGTAGCGCCGCGCAAAGCAGCACGGCTGAAGGCCGCGCCTGAAAGAAAGCCACGATGACATTCAAGGATTCGCTCGGACCCGGAAAAACCGGATTGCCCCCGAAGACGGTGACTGGGTACAGACCCGCGAGAAAAAGCAGCACGAAAACCGTAGCAACGATACCGAGTGGCGGCCCAGCGTGACGCAGATGAGCTGTAGGGATTGATGGTGATTCGTTCATAATAAAAATAGTTATATCACAGAATGATTTTATTGTGCAACAATATAAACGTTGAGGGAATGAGGAATGCGAGGAAATAAAGACCCGGACTGTTCAAAACCGAAGGCGCGCTCCGGAGGTGCGGCTTTCTTGCTGGCGCAGGTTGGAGCGCATGCAGCCGCGAAGTTCGGCGAACGCTTGGCGGAACTGAAACTCATTCCCGCACATGCCGGCATCGTCAGAGTTCTGGCGGCAACCCCCGGGATCACCCAGCAGGCGCTGGCCAGTGCTCTCCAAACGCAGCCAAGCCGTTTAGTGGCGCTGGTGGACGAACTTGAATCCAAAGGGTTGCTGGAACGGAGGCCGCATGACAGCGATCGACGCAGCTATTCTTTACATCTTACGGACGCTGGCCATTCTACTCTGCAGGCCATCGGACGCATCGCGCGCGATCACCAACAAACCCTGCTCGCCGGCCTTTCAGAAGAACAGCAGCGCCAACTCACCGCACTCTTGCAGCGCGTTGCCGACCAGCAAGGCTTGATTCCCCGCGTTCATCCCGGATACAGGACAATCGAACGGCCGGAGCGAAGTGAGAAACCGTAATAAGAAACCGCTTCAAACTCTTTTTGCTTCGGTCTCCAACGCACCCAGTTCTTCGATCTCCTGTTGAAGCTTCTGCCGCTGTCTCTTCCGTATGTAAAAAAACGCCGCGAGCCAGGTGACAAGAAGCGCGAAAATCGGCACAAAGTTCATCAGTAGCCCCGGGTGGTTGAACGCCTCGACCAAGCCAGGTACCACCACCAAAGCCAACCCGAAGAAACAGAACGAGAGACCAGCCCTGCGCCAGATATGCCGGCCATAATCGCGGCGCTTTTCGAGTTCACCTCTGTAAGACTGCAGCGTGTTATTGAATGCAGCATCTGCCGCTAGCCGCCCTGGCCAAATCCATTTGTATTCCTGATATGCAAAGTAAATAGACCATAGACTGAGCACGCCAAACCCCAGGCGCGGGAAAGCGTCTCCGTGCGCCGTGAATGCCCCCCGCCCAAATACTACAAAAAGGAAGAGTCCAATAATGATCGCGAAGATCACTTTGAAACGGGCCTTCCGCTGTTGCTGTTGCATTTTGCGTCGTAATTCGTCTGCTTTCATTTTGAATGCCTCCGTCGGTTGGTTCTTCCAGATACTTTGCGGGTCTTGCATGGGAAACTCACTGGGCATGACGCCCTCCTTCGTCGGACCACCGCTTCAGGATGTTCTTGATCCGGTGAATTTTCATTGCGATATTCGCCGTCGACAACCCGGTGATCTCACTAATCGAACTGGCGTCCATCTGCTCGAGATAGGAAATGATGATCTGACGATCGAGCGGTTTCAGTCGCTGGATCAGCATCGAGAGGCGCTCGAGCGCCTCCGCCTGACTGGCCGCCAGTTCCCCCTGATCGTTGCTGGCCACGGCCTCAATGTTCTCGATACTCACCAGCCTGTTTCTGACACGGCTTTGCCGAATCACGTGCCCGGTGGCCACGTTGTGAGCCACACGGTACACCCAGGTTCTCAACGAACATCGCTGGTCGAAAGACGCTAAGCTGCGCCAGAGATTGAGGTGAATATCCTGGAGCAGGTCACGGCGCGCCTCGGGATCAAGCTCATAAGCGCGCGCGAGCCGGTCGAGCGATGAACCGTAAGTCTCCGCTGCCTGTTCGTACAGAGAATCCTGGCTCACGTCTCCACTTGATTTAGGTTCCAGCCCTCGCACATCCAAGGTAGTCGTTGGACAAGGAACTTTCTAACAGGCGAATCATTCGGAGCAGACGTCTATTTTGCAGGCTGCGACCGGGCAAAATCACCTAAGTGTCCTTCCAGCTTGTCATCAAGCTGCTTTAGCCCTTGCGCCAGTCGCAGGAGGCCGTTGAGCAAGTGCCAGTCGGGAGACTCCTTTCGGCCCTCCGCTTCAATATGCGAGAGATTCTGTTGGAAAGAATGAATAGCTGTTGCGAAGTAATTGTCTGGTTCCATCTCGCCGATTCTATCTTGGAAAGCCCCGGCCTCGCTGAAACCAATCCCGCAGGGGTTCCCCTCTTTTCGCTTCCCCTCTAACCAGCAATTGGCTTTATTTTTACAATCCTCGCCGTCCCCCGATTGGCTTCGTTTCGCAAAATGGCTGGACCTCGCCAAATGTCGGTTCTCTCATACACAAGGATTCCTTCGCCGCCTCTCTACTTTCCCCTTGACAATCTCTGGGAGGTCAGCCATACTTCCCATAGATCGTCATAGGAAACCTCAATGGCCAAATCCTCTCAACCGGCCTTGCTCCAGGGCACTCTTGACCTGCTTATTTTGCATGTGCTTCAGCGCGGCGAAATGCACGGCTACGCCATTGCGCAAACCATCCACTTGCTCTCCGACGACGCGCTCACTGTCGAAGAAGGCTCCCTCTACCCTGCCCTCTACCGTCTCGAACTAGACGGGGCAATCTCCGCCAGATGGGGTCTGTCTGAAAACAACCGCAAGGCGAAGTTCTACCACATTAATAAAGCGGGCCGGAAGCTAGTCGACGAACAACATGAGACCTGGGACCGTCTCTCCTCGGGAGTCCAACGGGTTCTTGAAAGGTAGGAAGGCAAATGCGCAAATTATTCCTCAAACTTTACCGCCGCCGCAGTCTGCAGCAGGATATCGAACGCGAACTCACGTTTCATCGCGAGATGTCGGGCCAACAGGAAAGGCCAATTCCACTCGGCAACACAGGCGTCATCAAAGAACAAGCCTTCGACTTGTGGCGCTTTAACTTCATTGAGAACCTGTGGCGAGATCTCCTTTATGCCGCCCGCGGATTCCGCCGCTCCCCTGCCCTGGTCGTCAGTGCCCTGCTCTCGCTGGGTCTCGGCATTGGCGTCAATACGGCGATTTTTTCCCTCGGCATGGAGTCCCTTTTCAGCCAGCCATCCGTACGCGATGCTGGATCAGTTGTCGCGATCCGTCTTGGTGGCAGCAGCAATTCGCCTGAAGAAACGCTCGATTCTCTGCGTGCAAGCGGCTTGTTCCAGGATGTAGCTGGCGAGGACATCGAGGCTTACACCAATTTCAACGATGGCACGGAAACACATCGGGCGTTCGCCACCTATACGACGAAGAACTATTTCAGCATGCTGGGCGTCCCCATGCTCTACGGCCGCGGTATCATTCCGGCCGACCCCAAGGAGGTCGCGGTTCTCGGCTACCATTTCTGGCAAAAATACTTTCACGGAGATCCCAGTGTCATCGGCCACGCGATCAACCTCGACGGGAGGTCCTGCACAATCGTAGGCATACTCCCACAACATCACCACACTCTCATGGGTTTCGGCTTGTCGCCCGACGTCTACACACCGAAGTGGCTCGATACGACAAATCTCATGATCTATGCTCGCCTTAAACCGGATATGTCTCTCAAAGAGGCACGTGCTGGACTTGAAATCGTTGCCAAACGCATGGATGCGGGTCTACCTTCCAACCATCAGAAATACGAGATAAATATGACAATCGGGCCCGTCTCCGGCTACGCACGTTTTGGGTCCGACGAGATGCCCGAATTGCTTCCCATCGGTATCTTTTTCGTGGTCCTTTTGATTGTTGTCGGTCTGGTTCTTTTGATCGCTTGTATGAACGTCGCCATTCTGCTGCTGGCGCGCGGCTCGGCACGCCGTGCTGAAATCGGCGTCCGCTTAGCGTTGGGAGTCGGCCGTGCACGACTCATGCAGCAATTCCTGGCAGAGAGCGTGCTTCTGGCGCTGCTCGGTACTGGTTTGGGGTTACTTTTTTTCCAACTGACTGCCACTTTAGTCGCTGGCATCGAGTTGCCGGTGCCAGTGCCAATCCGTCTTCAGATCACACCTGACTGGCGGATGTTACTGTACTCCGCTCTGCTTACGGCGCTGGCAACTATTGTCTGCGGGCTGCTTCCAGCGTGGCAATCGCTTAAGGTTTCCATCACGTCTGATCTCACGCGCGAAAGAAAGTCACGGCTACGAAGCGCGCTGGTTGTAGCACAGATCGCAACGTCCGTGGTAATCCTCACAACTGGGTTCCTTTTCCTTCGCAATCTAGTCAGAGCGAACGCCATTAGCCCTGGATTTGATATGCGCCACACTCTTCGCGCGGAGATCACCCTTTCGCCCGTACGTTATAGCAACGCTCAACAGAAAACAGCCTACTTCAACAACGCATTGCGCGAGCTTTCAACTCTTCCTGGAATCGAAAGCGTAGCAGCGGCCAGGCTAACGCCGTTCAACGGCAACGAGGTGTATGGTTCAACGTTAAAATTTCCCGATAACGGCCAGCAACAGCCAGCTCTCTTTAAATGGAACGCTGTGACTCCCCAGTACTTCCGCGCAATGGACATCCCTATATACGGCGGGAGCACTTTCGCAGCGGCGAACGATGGGCAGAAGGTCGTCATTGTGAACCGGATCTTCTCCCAACGCTATCTCGGCAATAGGCAACTTATTGGAACAATCTTCCTTTGGGGCGAAGATGCCAAAACGCCTTATCGAATCATTGGAGTCGTCGAAGGCACGAAAACCATGACGATTGGTGAGGAACCGTGGCCTCAGCTCTATGAGCCGCTCGCGCAAATCAATAATGAAAGGCTGAACATGCAGCTTGTCATGCGATCCGCAATTCCGCCCGCATCACAACTTGACCCTGTCCGCCGTATCCTGCATAACCTTGATCCCACGGCCGCGGTGGAAGTTGAGACCATGTACTCCAGCATCGGCCTCGCCTTTCTCCCAAGTCAGGTAGGTGCCATCTTCCTCGGCTCGATTGGTGCTCTCGGCCTCCTGCTCGCCACTGTCGGACTCTATGCCGTTGTCGCCTATTCGGTCGTGCGGCGTACTCGCGAAATCGGCATCCGCCTCGCCATTGGGGCAACGCGCGTCAATATTTCTAGAATGATTCTGCGCGATGCGGCAAGATTGACTGTGCTGGGATCGGCTATTGGCCTCTTCATAGCGTTCTTCGTCACTCGCCCGTTGGCCATGTTTCTGGTACCAGGCCTGAAACCCACCGATCCGCTGAGTTTTGGCGCCGTCGTCGCTGTCATGATCCTCACTGGCGTCATTGCCGCATCAGGACCCACGCATCGCGCCGTCAATGTCGATCCGAACACTGCTCTGCGCTACGAATGAAAAGAGTAAACTGAAGTTGTCTGCCTATGCTTGTTAGCTAAAGGCGCGGGTTGCGCCTCCCAAGTCGACTCTCTCACTGTTGAGGAAAAGTGTGTCTACATGGAGCTAACGAGTGTTCTTGGAAAATCTGGGCGCCGACGAACGAGTGCGCCAACTCATTCAACCTCATGCGCAGCAAGGCCTGGAACTCGGCCGAGTGTGTTTCGCATCACATGAACAATACAGTATTTATCTGGAAAGCGGCGTGCACGATGCCACGCCCGCTGGACGGCTGCGCTGGGATGACACTCTGCCGGCCGTCGGCGATTGGGTCGCCGCCCGAAAAGTGGATCAGTCGTTTGCCCTCATCGAAGAGGTGCTGCCGCGCCGTACGCAATTTTCCCGAGCGGCTGCGGGAACGGCATTGCGCGAGCAGGTGATCGCCGCAAATATCGATTTGGCGGTGATCGTTTGCGGCCTCGACCACGATTTCAATCTGCGGCGCATCGAGCGCTATCTTGTGCTGGCGCGCGAAAGCGGAGCCGCTTCGTTGATTGTGCTCAACAAAGCGGATTTGTGTCACGAGCATGATGAAAAGGCCGCCTCCGTTCGAGCCATTGCGCCCGATGTCCCGCTGCTCGTGATGAGCGCTCGTCAAAGCGCCGCACCACTAGAACCGTTCACGCGTGGCAAAACGATCGCCCTGCTCGGCTCGTCCGGAGCAGGCAAATCCACCATTGCGAATGGCCTGCTGGGAGAAACTATTCAGAGCACCAGCGAAGTCCGCGAACACGATTCACGCGGCCGCCACACCACCACCTCCCGTATGCTCATTTCCCTGCCCCATGGCGGAGCCTTGATTGACAACCCCGGCATGCGTGAGCTGCAGCTTTGGGCGAGTGAGTCGTCTTTGGGAGATGTCTTTTCTGAGATTGCCGCTCTCGCCGCGGGCTGCCGGTTCGCCAATTGCACGCATACCAGCGAACCGAATTGCGCCGTGCTCGCGGCACTTGAATCTGGCGAATTGGATGCCGCGCGCTGGCAGAGCTATAAAAAGCTGGAAGCCGAGTTAAGGTATCAACACCGGGTTCAGAATCCGGGCGCGATGGCCGCTGAGAAGAAGAAATGGAAAACCATACATAAGGCGATGCGCCATCACCCCAAATACAATCGCTAGCGTCGCAGAGCGGTCGGCTAAACTGAGACACATGTCTTTCACAACGCGCCTTTTCCTCGCGATGGTAGCCACTCTCATTCCCGCGCATGCCTTCGCCCAGCAACAAAGCGAATTTGAAAAGCGCTTCCACGCAATTATGAACCGTCCGGAGTACAAACACGCACGCTTTGGCGTCGAGTTCTATTCGCTCGATGAGGGCAAAGTAATCTACTCATGGAATCCGGACGAATTGTTTGTGCCCGGCTCCACTACCAAGATTCTCACTGTCGGGACAGCACTTGAACTCCTTGGGCCCGAGTTTCGTTTTCAAACCAGGATCTATCGAACCGGCCCGGTAGTGAACGGCACCTTGCATGGCGATCTGGTTCTGGTAGCCAGCGGCGACCCAAATTTATCAAACCGGATTCAGCCTGACGGAACCCTGGCATTCGAGAACGAAGATCATTCTTACGATGGCTTCTCCGAGGCGAAAGCGGTGGCGGGCGATCCACTCGCGGTGATCAAGGAGCTAGCGGCGAAGGTGGCGTCGAGCGGCATTAGAAACGTGCAGGGCCGTCTCTTGGTGGATATCTCGTTGTTCCCCGAAGGAGATCGTGAATTGGGCACCGGCGTAGTGATGTCGCCCGTTGTTGTGAACGACAACCTGATCGACGTGATGGTCACGCCTGGTGCGCGAGACGGAGACATGGCGGCTCTGTCAATTTCCCCACAGACCCGGTATGTGAACATTCACAACAACGTTAAGACCGGCCCTCCTGGCGGCAAAATGGACATAGACTGGAAAGAAGACACGGCGGCGCCGGACGGAACTCATACAGTGACTCTGTCGGGTAGCATCGCCGCCGATGCCAAACCGAAACTGCGCATCTACCGGGTGCCCGTCCCTTCCAAATTCGCTGAGATAGTGCTGTCTGAAGCGCTACAGAACGCCGGCGTACGCGTGCAAGGTGGTGCGGCCGGCCAAGCGCCATCGCCCAGCACGATCACGGACGAAAACACTGTGGCCCGGCACGTTTCACCTCCGCTTAGGGAGGAGGCGAAAGTCACTTTGAAAGTGAGTCAAAATCTGCACGCCAGCATGTTCCCCTCCGTTGTCGGCGCCTATCGCGAAAAAGGAACAACTGATCCGCTTCAGAGTGGGTTTGACCAGGAACGAGCACTGCTCGAAAAGGCCGATTTGGATTTGAGCGCAGCCGTGCAGAGCGACGGCGCGGGTGGCGCTGCCATGTTTACCCCTGACTTCATGGTTCACTTCCTGCTCCATCTCACGAAGCAAACGTTCAGTGCCGATTTCAAGAGCGCTTTACCAGTTCTCGGCAAAGATGGAACGCTAGCGGAGATCCAGGTCGATTCACCGGCCGCCGGACATGTGTTTGCAAAGACCGGCACCTACGCTAGCGACAATGCCCTTACACGCGGCGGCGTCATTACAGGTAAAGGGCTAGCCGGATTTGTGGACACAAAAGACGGACGCCATCTAGTTTTTGCGGCATACATTAATTTCGTGCCGCTCAAAGAGATGAGTGAGCAAAACACCAAGATGGTGGGTCAAGCTGTCGGAGAGATCGCCGCTGCCGCTTACGACGGGTTTCCGAAAGACTAGAACGCCAGCTTCAACCCAAATTGAATCTGGCGCGCATTGCTGGCCGATGTGAATCCCAGCGGCTCGCCCGGCGAAATCGACTTGCTCCCGGTAAAATCAAATGGCCCAGTCAGCAAACGCGGATCGCCCACTGAGAACACATTGTTCACGCTCAGAAAATTCGTATGGTTCAGCAGATTATTCCCTTCCACGCTGACCTCGATTTTCGCCGCCGACTCAGGCTTCAGGCGGAATGACTTCGACACTCGCATGTCAAAGCTATAAAACGCCGGACCAATTCCGCTATCGCGACGGATATACCAGGGCCGCGCATACAATGAGTGGCCCTCCGTACCATTTTCAGCACCCGGAACAGTGACGCTGAACGGAATACCGCTGCGTGCGGTGACGATAGGCGAAAGTAGCCAGCCCGAAGCCCAGCGTGGACCCGACGTCGTGTACACCGCGTTCGCCACAAAGTTGTTCTTGATGTTGAAAGCCGACAGTCCGCGATCCAGATACAACCGTGTTGGAGTGAACGAAGCGAATTGGGAGTTGAAATCCGTCACGTCGTCAATCGATCTGCTGTACGTGTAGCTCGCCTGCAACTGGAAATTCTTCGAATAGCGCTTAGTCAGCGAGCTCGTCATGCCGTTGTAAATCGAATTGCCAATCGACGAATAAGTATTCTGCTGCACGATGCTGGGATTGATGGGCGCATATTGTGGCCCATAGATCGGATTCCAAACGCCAGTCTCAGCATAATTGGTTTCTTGCGACATCTGAATATGGACGCCGCGATACATCAAATAGCCCACTTCAAGCGAAAGATTATGCGCAATCTCTCGCGCAATGCTTAAACTCGCCTGAACAGAATAATTATTCTTGTAGTTCGGCGCAAGATTGAAAATCACTCGTCCGTTAGCTCCCGGGCCAGGCGTGATGCCGAACAGTGAAAGTTCAGGAGTTCCAATCTGTCCGAAAGGCAACTTCCCTTCTGCCAAACCTAAGCCCCAGAGCTGAGCAACCGTCTCATTGGTTGAGCTCAGTTGTGTCGCAATCTGGTTGATGTATTTGCCGCTATCGTTCAATAGGTTCACCAAATACGGTACCTGGAAATAAACGGGCGAAACGAAAATTCCGCTGCCCGCGCGAATGACAGTCTTCTGATCGCCCGTCGCATCCCAAGCGATACCTAAACGCGGCGAAAAATATCCATTATGCGGAACGGGGGCCGGCTCGGCATCGTAGTCGTAACGCAAGCCATAGTCAATGGTCAGGCCGTGCGCCGCCTTCCAGGAGTCCTGCACATACATCCCTAAATAATTCGCCCACGATTGCCAGGTCGGATTGTTAAATCCCTGCCGGTAGTCCACCGGAATGCCCACGGAGAACGATTGCAGAGCGCTCAAGTTCGTGGTCGGGTTACCAGTCGCCGGCAGCCCGATCGCCAGGTTGTACCCGGCCAGCAGTGGCTGCAGCGCCGCGGGCGCCAAACTAATCAGCGGCACCGCGCCGTCAAAGAAATCAAACTCACCGCTGAACCACAGATTGTTCGTCACGTTGTAGTGCACGGGACGGTACGAGGCCCCAAACTTAATACTGTGTTTGCCTTTTGTCCAAGAGACACTGTCCTCAAACTGGAATCGCTCTTGCTTCAGATTGTAGGGCGACCCGAAGTAGTTATCGAAAACACCCAGGCTGCCAAGCGAAAGTTCCGCCGAATTGGGCGAAAGCCCAGTAAGACTCGACGTATTGCTCGGAACCGCCTGCACGCGCGCAGTGTTCACTAGCGAAGGAGAAACCACATGGTTCCAAGTAGCCAGAATGGCGGCGTCATCGCGAATCGTACTCCCGGCATCGCTCGGCGCGGTCACGCTCGACGGACCAATATTGGTGTAGTTATAGCGCTCAATGGAAAATCGCGCCATGATCGTATTGTTATTGTCCGGCTGATAATCTATGCGCATCACCCAGTCATGGCTCTGGGATACGTCGTCGAACACTCCGGAGTTTTTATTCAGCAGCGTAACCACGTTAGGATTATTCATCGGTGAAAGCAAAGGCGTGACCTGCTGCGCGAACCCAGCCAGATACGGATTGCCTGTCGCCAGCAAACCATTGAGGTAGCTGGCTTGCGCGGCGTTCGCGCCGATTCCCTGGGCTTCGGGCGTGTTCACGTAATTGCGAAACTCCGGCGTATTCAGCCGCCGGTATTCATAAGATGTGAAAAAGAAAAGCTTGTTCTGGACCAGCGGACCGCCAAAAGTTGCGCCTGGAAACAAATGTTGTTCGTACGCCTTCCCCGGAAAGTCATCAAAGTAATTCCGCGCTTCGGTGTGTTCATCCAGGAAATAGAAGTAGGCGCTGCCATGCGCGGCATTCGATCCACTCTTGGTCACTACGTTCAACGCGGTGCCGGCGGTAAAGCCGAACTCGGCCGCGAACGCATTGCGGTTCATCTGGAACTCCTGAACCGATTCCTCGCTGATGTTGGGAGTCCGCAGATCGCCGTCGCCATATTCGTTCTCCCCGCCGTCTATGGTCACAAGGTTATTGCGTCCGTTGCTGCCGCCAATGGAGAAGCCGCTGCTGGTGAAGCCGGTAAACGCCGCGGCATTCTGTGTGCGGGGTGCGCTCGAACTGGAAACGCCTGGCAAGGTGAACAACGATGATGCAAAGTTGCGCGTCACGTTCGGCAGCCCTTCAATAACCTGTTCGCCAACTGTATTCGCCTGCTGCGCTTGTTCCACCTGCACCGTGGGTGGTTCCGCTGTGACTTCCACCACTACTTGCACCGAGCCTACCGTCAGGTGCACGTCGTAAGGCAACACCTGCCCAACGGTCAAATGCAATCCGCCCACTTGGGTCCGTTCAAACCCTTTTGCCTCAACGGAAAGGTCGTAGTCGCCCGGCGGCAGAAGCGGCAGAACATAGCTGCCGTCAGCACCGGATTCGGCTTTGAAAGTTGTCCCCTTCGCCCCATTCGTCAGCGTGATAGAGGCTGCACTTACGCCAGCCCCTTGAGGGTCTAAAATGCTGCCTTTGAGCGTAGCGCTAGCAGCGTCCGACTGGCAGAATGCGGACAACGCCGTAACGCAGAAAATGAAGGCTACGGCTAGAAAAGTTTTCACGAACGCACCCCTTTGAGACTAATTCTCCCGAATTGTCCTTATATACCATAGGGACCACGCAGGGATAGTATCAAAATAAGGGGAATCGTTGCAGAGACAACAAAGAAAGGTTGTGGACTTTTCTAAAGCCCGTCAGCGAAAAGAAATTCCTGGCTATCTTCTTTTTCCGAATCCAGACGGCTTTTAGCTTGTTCCATCGCTTCTTCCCAGCTGTCGCACAGCACGAAGCATTTGTGTTTCCCGTAACCCTCTAAAATCCAATAGACATAGCCCACTTCGGATTTGGTGCGCTTGATGCTGAATTGCCGGTCACCCCGGTTTGCGTCTGAACGAACCAGCGGCGCGGGTGGCGCGGTCTTTTGTGTTTCTACTCTAACGGGTTCGGGCATAAGGTTCGGCTCCGTAAATTGCGAAATCTGTTGAAGATAAGCTTTTTCTTTTGGGAAATTACCTAAGTTCCCCTTCAGATTACGCCTTTTGTCACCCACGCGCTACGGGATAT
>PMSX01000122.1 GCA_003167495.1 Bryobacterales bacterium
GATTTTTTCACACCTTCTCAGCGACCTAGCCTGGGCCACCCTCAAACCAACTCCGCGCTTGTGCCCGAAACTGTAATCTCAACCTTCTGCTCCGCCAAATATTGATGTTTCGCCGTTAGATGAATAACTCCCGCCTCCGCCTTAGTCTTAATCCAAACAGCCCCCGCGCCCCCAACTAATCCAAACGGATTTTCACCAATGATTTCGCCCGGCCCTTCGAGCGTCAACGTAACCACGCCGCTGGCGAACTGTTGCGTATTGCCAAATTCGTCGGCTACACGCAGAACCACGCGCGTCACATCGCTGCCATCGCCGAACAACGCAACATCATCAGGTTCAACGAGCAACTTTGCATCCATGCCTCTGCCCGAGTAGCTTTTCGAAATGACAACTTTGCCGCCGATATAGCCGTCAATGCGCAGATCGCCCCAGGGATCAAGCGGCAGATTGCTGAGGTCCACCATGAATGGCGGATACTTCAGGTTCGCGAAAGCCTTGCGGTCCGGATCAGCTTCACCATGCAGACTACCCGCAATATAGACCTTCAAATGTTCGCAGTTGGAGCAAACTGGCACAATGCCTGGCCCGCCGGCGCCGGAATGATCGCCGCTTGACCAGTTAAATGCGGTTTCCAGCACGATCTCTTCGTTCGGTTCGCACTGCGATTTGTAAAAACCCGCAGCGGCCTTCGGTAGACGAAAAATATCTGACACACCGTGATAACAGATACGATCACCCGAGCCGAAGTTGCCATGCGTATTGTAATCGAAAGCACACCAGCCAATGCCTCCAGCGTAACGGTCGTCGGAAGCAAGTTGATCATGTACACGTGCATGGCGCAGCGTGTGTTCCGCTACCCGTTCTATCTGGTCAATCCGCTTGGTTGAATAGGTGTGGCCGATGAACTCAGTGTTGAGATAGAGCGGATGATTCGGTTCCCGTAATGGAAAGCCGAAATCGTTCATCGTGAAGACGTCTTCCAGCAGTTCCGAGTTGTACAGATAGCGAATGCCGCCCGTTTGGCGCGAAGGGTCTAAATCGTGCGCTGTTTTGTTGGTGCGGACGTAGAAGCTATGATTGTCATGCGATTCGTTAATACGCACGCCCCACAAAATAATCGAGGGATGGTTCCAATCGCGGCGGATCATATCAGCCACATTGCGCACGCTTAAATCCTGCCAGTCGTTCTCGCCAATGTGCTGCCATCCGGGGATCTCTTCAAGAACAAGAAGGCCGAGTTCATCGCAGGCGTCCAGAAAATGGCGCGACTGCGGATAGTGCGACGTACGGACAAGATTGAGTTTCAGTTCGTGTTTGAGAATGTAGGCGTCGCGGTGCTGCGCGCGAGCCGCGAGCGCAGCGCCAACATAAGGAAATGTTTGATGCCGGTTAAGGCCGCGCAATTTGATGTGCTCGCCGTTCAGCATGAAGCCCTTGGGCGTGAAGCGGGCCTCGCGGAAACCGATGCGCGTGGCATGCTCGTCGGTCCCATACTTAACCACAACATCATAGAGTTTGGGAGTGGTGAGACTCCAAAGCTTAATATCACCCAGGCTGGCAAGCGTGACTTCGTGCAACCCTGGCTTACCCACTTGGTCAGACACAGTGGCGGCAACACGCTCGCCGTCACGCAGTTCAACCGTCAGCAGACCCCCGTTCCCCTCGAGGTAACACCGCACGACGACCTTGCGGTCAGTGTTAAGGACATTCTGCGGCTCGGCGAACACGTTTTCGATATACCCGTTCGGCACAACGCGCAAAAATACCTCGCGATAAATGCCGCCGAAAGTGAGGTAGTCGATATTGCCGCCGAAGGGCGGAATATCAGCACGCTCCGACGAATCGAGTTCCACGGCAAGGACGTTGTCCCCGGTCCAGTTCAGATGCGGCGTCAGATCGAACGAAAATGGCGTATAGCCGCCGCGGAATTCGGGAAACTTATGGCCGTTAATGGCGACGGTGGATGCCGCCATCGCCCCTTCGAAATCCACAAACACACGATGGCCTTTGGCGGATTCCGGTACGCGGAAATGACGGCGGTAAATTGATATGAATTCGTAGTCGCGATCGTCAAAGCTATGCCAGGGAAGAGTCACGTTGCTATGCGGCAGCGTGACTTTTGTGAAAGTCGAATCGTTGAAGTCCACAGCGGTGCAATCCGCAGTCTTGCGGCCGCCAAACAGCCAGTCGCGGTTCATAGAATACACGCGGCGGGCGGATGAGGGCGCACTGGTTTGAGCGGATGTTTCTGGAAGCAATGCAAGGCCGGCTACTGACGTGGTAATGAAATCACGGCGGTTCATGAGCAGTCTTCAGAATACAGGAGGTGGCAGTCAGTATCGCCAGCTCGTTAAATCTGCTCCGGGCGGGGCTGTTTTCTGAATGCGCTCCACGATTTGCGGCAAATACATTTGGTTGTAATGCAGGCGCGAGTACCAGTTCGGCTTCGTCGGATCGCCATTCCAGCAATGCTCTGCGCGCGGCCCGTAGCGAACTTCACCTTCGTACGGTACGCCATGCCCAGCGGTGCCTGTCTGGTTCAGAAAGTCCTCCATCAGGTAAACGGCGTTATTCAGAAAGTAGGTATCGTCTGAACCAACGTAAATGTGCAGCTTGCCTTGCAGCTTTGGCCCCAGCGTGTTCCAGTCGCGCTGCAAGATCGCGTTCAAATCGTAGTGTTGGCGCCAGTACTCGGCCGTATTGTGATCGATAACGCCCGTGCTCTTGTCGAAGATCGCTTGCGGATAGCCATCGTCCCCCGTTGGCGAATAGACCGCCTGCCAGATATCGAACTGGTCGCCCGATCGGCCATGGTCGCCCAGCGCCGCTTCATAGGCGACATTGTCACGCATCGAGATCAGCGTATGGCCCAGATAGTCGCGCATGCCGGGTTGTTCAATGGTTTTATTAGCCCCTTGCAGATAGAAGAGATTGTCTTGCTTATAAAGGTCGGCCGTCATGAAGGCGTGGAAATCGACCGGATCTGGACAAGCCACGAATGCGCCGTTGTAGTGATCGGGATAAAACATTTGCACAGCTAGCGATTCCCACCCGCCGGTAGAGCCTCCATACACAAATCGCGCCCACACTTGTCCGATGCCGCGAAATTTTTGCTCAATGGCTGGAATCAGTTCGGTTTCGATGGCGTCTCCGTATGGACCCACATTTGAAGAGTTCACCGCATACGAATCGTCGTAAAAGGGATTGGCGTGCTGCAGCTTGATGATCAACACCCGCGGCGTTCCCGGCGCGATCCACGTTTGGTAATTCTTGTACGCTTCCTCTTGCTGAATGCGGTTATAGCCAGCCAGGTGAAAGCGCTCTGAGTAATCGGGTTTGAGGCTGGGATCGGGTGGCGTCTCGCGAAAGTCATTCATGCCCGATACAAAGTGGTCGTGAAAAATGATCAGTGGATAACGTGCCTGCGGGCGCGAGTCGAAACCCTCCGGCACAAGCACGACCGCCGAAAGATACATCGGGCGACCCCAGAACTGCGTCAGCAACTTCGACTGAATCCGCAAGTGGCGGATATATTTCGTATCCGGCTCCGGCTTGATAGTCGGAATCACCTCATCAAGCGAGACCGTGATCGGCGGCGCACCTGAACCTATACGAACCACCCGCGGCTTAGAAAGCAGATTGCCCGGCGCAAGATTCCAATGTTGTCCTTCACCGCGGTCCGGCGCAAGTTTCACCGTCTTGCCGTCCGATCGATGAAACGTCTCGTAAACGTTCAACACCGCCTGGATCGTGTAATCCCCCGGCGGCACATCTTTGAGACTCGCTCTCGGATAACCCGTCGCGTTGTCTCCCACCGTCATCGGCTCACCCGGCCTCCAGCCATCAACCGTAACGCCAAAAACCATCTGCGACTTGGGCGTATCGTCAATCTGCATGCGCGGCTCCTCGCTCGGATCGTTCGAAAGCAGCAGCAACAACCGCCCATCCAACGGCGTCGTCGAGCGCGCCACGGGAAACCGAACGGTAATTATTTGTGCAGAGGAAACAGTAAGAAACGCGAACAGCCAAACAAAACGCATCTTAGCAGTATAAGGCTTGAGGTTCGCTCAAATTCGGACTGACACCATTCCTGAAACGGAGCCAGGAGGGTAAGCGACTTAGTTTGGCTAGGTGCCGCAAAGGGGCTGGAATCCAAGATTAACGCCAAATAACATACGCAGAGGGGACAATTGGGTTCGTTCCGCAAAAGACGCTCTTTCGCCGACCGATGCCAGTTTTTCCATCAAATGGCGTATCAAGATAAGAGCCGTCCCATCGATGCTGCCATGTGCCACAATTAATATGTGGGGGAATTCAAGTCGTACCTGGCATACGGAATATTCGCCGACACCGTTGCTTATCACAGTCGTTATCGTTACCGCGTCGAAACCGACGAATTTCTAGCCAGAGTTCAAGAGACGGGTGAAGGACGGGCGTTTACCCTCCCGGCGAACACCACCCTCTATCGAGCGCAGCTTGGACACGAGGGGGAACGCTGGGGCAGCGAGGTTGCTCCGTATCCTACGCACCGCATGAAACCTAAACATCGAGCGGCCAAGGAAGGCCGGGTCAATCCGAAGGGCATTCCCTGCCTGTACTTGGCGGACAACGTGGACACTGCAATTTCGGAAGTGCGGCCTTGGATTGACGCATACGTTTCCGTCGGCCACTTCCGGACGGTACGGGACCTCAAGATAATGGACTGTGCGGCGCAGGCGAAGTGCGTCACCAACACCTCCTCCTCCGAGAGCGTTTGGGGAGATATCGCGAAGGCCTTCTCCGAACCTGTCACAGATTCGGATGACAAAGCCGAATATGCCCCGACTCAAATTCTAGCTGAGGTTTTCCAACAGATCAAATGCGACGGCATTAAATACACCAGTCTCCTGGGAAAGGGCGGTAATTCGTTTGCACTGTTTGAGCTGAAGGACGCCGATCTGTTCAGGTGTGCTCTCCACATGACGAAGACCCTTTGCTACGATTTCTCGGACGAAATTGAGCATTATCATGTCGCGCCACATTGAGTTTAGAATGCCGCCGAATTAGGTAGCATTGTAAGAATCGTGCCGAACGAGAGTGAGCGAGCGTGCAGCAGCTCCGCCGCTAACCGCAGCCCCCCACTCGCTTCACTGTTGCACTCCCCCGTCCCTGCCGCGCGCTCTTGAGCCAACCGCCGGTCATGCCCTATTTCATCAATTGTTTTGGCGGCGAATTCGTGCGCCTCGATGTTGATCACCTGCAGGTCTTTCGCCAGCCGCGCCAGATAGCAAATGCGGTTCACTTCGCGTGCTGCCGCAGTCAACGATGCCGCGTTGCAGCGTTTGATACGTGGCGTCCACCAAATGCAGCAGCAATTCAAGGGATGATCGGACCAGCGCATCGCCGAGCGTAAAGCGAAACGACCGGGGAAATTTCTCCGCTTTCGGCACAACCCAAAGCACCCAGTCGTACGTTTTCTGCACCCCCCACGGCGGGCTCCACGGCACTCATAGGCAGCTAAAGGTCCTCAAGAAATTTTCGCCCAGCGGGAAGTATCCCCCTGACCCCCACATCAACTCAAAACACAAAAAACTCAACGCAATTCCCCACTACAACGAAACCCAATATCGGTGTACCGCTCCGTCGGCCCGTGCCTACTTCGGTTCGAGACGCGGACGCTCCATGAAACGTTGTTCCAGGAGCCCCCGCGCAGGACCCTGGTGCTCTCGGGTGACGAATTCGGTCCAGCCGGATCATTCGAGACCGTCCGCTCATAGTATTTCGGATCGTACCAATCCCCCACCCACTCCCAAACGTTGCCCAACATGTCGTACAGGCCCCACGCGTTAACGGATTTCTGCGCCACCGGATGCGTTTTCCGCTCACTGTTGACGGCGTACCACGCAACGTCGTCAAGCTTGCCGTAACGCCCTCCGGTACTGCCAGCGCGAGCCGCATATTCCCACTCGGCTTCCGTGGGCAACGGAAACTCGCCCGCAAAGCCGGTTTTCCAGCCGCAACCCCCGAAGCACAACCAACCCCCACACCCGCCGAAGCTACCGCGCCGCCGGTCGCCATCACGGGCATCCCCGAACCTGGCCTCCCATTCCCCTCACTCTCCTCAATCTCGCCAGCTCAACTCGCGGCCAACAGAGCCAACGCCCAACTTTCCACCGGACCTGCCACAGTAGCGGGTCGCGCCATCTCCTCCCAAAACCGCACCTCCCATGGCCTCGCCCGTCACAACGGCGCCTTCATCCTCCTCGCCACCGAAGACCCCAATGGCTTCGAAGCGTTAAAGGTGTCTCTCGCCGCCGAATACCAACCATCCACTGAGACCGAATCCATACTAGTCACCACCATGGCTGAGTCTCACTGGCTCGCAAACCGCGCGGCAACCTCCAGGCTGGCTGTTTCGACCCCCAAACCGGTCAAATCAGCAACGAAAAGTTATTCACCCTCTACCTGCGTTACCAAACCACTCACACCCGCGCCTTCCACAAGTCTCTCAACGATCTCGTAAAAGCTAAGAGCCGAAGTACGCAAAGCCGAAAATGGCTTCAAAGCGCAAACGCGCAAACAAGAAGAGCTCCGAATCAATATCGAGCGCCACGAAATGAAAAAACAAACACATTATTGGGAAGTTCTCAAAAAAGACGCCGAAACCTGCTTCCGCATCGGCCAAAACGTCCACCAAAACCGCAAAGCCGCTGCGGAAGACCCTGGCTTCGAAGCACAATACAACGCCGAACTGGCCAAACACGGCCTTCAACAGGATTTCTGCCGGGGCACCGCTGCGGCCGCCGCCTAGATGAGTCCTCTTCCATTAGCTCATGTTCTCGATGTACGCGCCGATTCTTCCTCGCCGCCAGGTGTTCGAAGCCGAACCCAACCAATACCGAAACCGAGCAGGGAGCGTCAGCGACCTAGCCTAGTTCGTCATGCAGCTTGAGTAAGCCTCATGGGGTTCACACTAATGAAGATCCGCAATCAGGATTTCCGACAGCGCGGAAATAAGTAGTTCGCCGGGATTATCGGGCGACCAATCGGAAGCAGGCATGCCATCCACCGTAATGGCCATAGCGATGGGCCCTTGCTTTGAGAACACAATGCCGGCATCGGAACGAAGAGCGTCGAGGGCGCCGGATTTATTGGCGATCACTACATCCTTCACATCGCGCGCGATGCTCGAATGATCGCGCTGCTTCTTGAGGATTTCGAGCATTTCAGCGGAGGCGCTTTTGTTTACGAGTTCGCCGCGATAGAGTTTTTCCAGCAGCACCACCATTTCACGCGGGCTGCTTCGGCCGATGCCCCATTTTTTGTTTTCCGGCTTGGCGCCTTCGTCGCTGATACCACTAGGGAACGGTTTCAGCTTGTTGCCGTCGCCCAGAATTTTGCGCATGGAACGGGTTTGGTCAAGGCCCAATTTCGCCATGCGGGCGTTGACGGCGTTGCCTCCGATGCGGTTCAGGATGAGATTGGTAGCGGTGTTATCGCTAAGGGTGATCATCAACATGATCAGGTCGCGAAGAGGATATTCGCGCCCGGTGGTCAGATCCTGCAGAATGCCGCTGCCGGATACTTTTTCTTCTTCGGGCAGCTTGATCAGTTCGGCCAGATCGAGTTTGCCTTCCGCAGCTTCGGCGAAGCATTCGATCATGATGGGGAATTTGATGGTGCTCGCAGTGCGGACGGGTTCATCGGCGGCGAGGGCGTAAGTGGCGCGGGTTTCCAAATTTTTTGCGTAAATGCTGACGTGCGCGTTGAAGCCTGCGATTTTGGTTTTGATTTTGGAATCGATGAGGCCGGCGGCGCCTGGTTCTTGAGACAAAAGAAGCACGCAGATGCAGGCGGAGGCCAGGAGGAGTTTCATTAGCGTCATTCTACAGAGGGCGGCTTAAACAAGGATGGCCGTCAAAGATAAATCGGAGAGGCCAATCGGTGCACTGGCTAATGCCGATGCGCGGGGTGATGGCGATTTTGAAATCCGGCTTGTTGCGCCAGTGGCGAATGCTCAGCGGGCCTTTGTCGAGACGGCAGCCATAGTGACCGCGCGTGATGGCGAGCGCGCGGGTGAGTTTGCCTGGGCCATTGGCTAAGCCTTTGGGAGGGCCGAGCCATCGGCGACGTTGATACATCATGGGAAGGCCGGCGATCGGCTCGAGTGCGCGGATCAAGACGCAGCCGGGTGTACCCGCAACGTCGGCAACGACGTTGAGACATTCATACATGCCGTAGATAAGGTACACGTAAGCGTGGCCGGCGGGGCCAAAGATGACTTTGGTGCGGTCGGTGTGGCCGCGCGAGGAATGGGCGGCGAGATCATCCGCGCCCAGATAGGCTTCGGTCTCAACAATCATACCCGCGGTTTCAGCGTGAAAAATAACGGTACCCAGCAGAAATTGGGCGAGTTCTGGCGCAGGAAGGGCGAAAGCGTTGAGAGAAATCGGCGCGGTGGCCCGCCAAAGGGCGGAATAAGTGGAAATCGATTTGTCAGAGGTAGGCACGCAAAGATAAGCTAGAACATTAGCACGGCGTTTTTATGCGATTGTTTACCGCGATCGATCTCCCCGCAGAGATGCTTTTACGGCTGGAGCGGCTGTTGAGCGCGCTCAGGCCAGAGGCCTTGATTAAGTGGAGTCCGCTGGATAATCTCCACATCACGACAAAGTTTATTGGCGAATGGCCGGAGCAACGGCTCGATGAATTGCACCAAGCGCTGGTGGCGCTTACGCCGCGCGAAACGTTCGACATTGACGTGCGCGATCTGGGGTGGTTTCCGAATGAAAGGTCGCCGCGGGTCTTGTGGGCGGGCGTACATGCGGGGCCGGCGTTGAAGCAACTGATAGCAGAGACGGAAGAGCGGCTGTTGGCGTTGGGAATACCCAAGGAAGAGAAGCAGGCGAGTCCGCATTTGACGTTGGCGCGCATTAAGAATCCGGCGCCCTTGCGAAATTTGCGGAAGAAAGTCGAAGAATTGCAGCCGGCGGAACTGGGGACGTTTTCGGTTCGTCATTTTTATTTGTTTCGGAGCGATCCGGGTTCGAATGCGAGTATTTACCGGAGGCTGCGGGATTACCAGTTCGAAGTAGCCATCGCCGCTCATTCCCTCTAGCCGAGCCGTGAGTGTGAACGAGCGGTTCACTGCCCTTCGGCCCCGCGAGTTTCCATCTTCCGCAACCATTACCTCGGGGATGGTCAGCCACTCAACGTAGCCAAAGTAAGAGACAAGTAACATATACGAAGTGCCTTCACAACAACCTTTCTGGCTACTGGCCGCAGCAGCGGCCATCCTCGCGTATCTCATCGGTGGGCTTCTTTTTGGCTATTGGTTCGTTCGTTTCTCTTTGGGCAAGGATATTCGCACCATGGGGAGCGGAAATATTGGCGCAACGAACGTGCATCGCTCCGCCGGAACAAAAGCAGGCCTAATTGTCTTGGCGCTGGACATCCTGAAAGGCTTTCTGGCGTTGTGGGCGGCAGCTCTGATCACGAATAACAGCGCTCTGGGGTTGGCTTTGGCGACGGTTGCTGTGATGTTGGGGCATTGCTATCCCATCTTCCTCAAATTCAAAGGCGGCAAAGCAGTGGCTTGTTATGTGGGAGCAGGGTTGTATCTGGCGCCGATCGCGTTGCTGGCCACGGCAGTTATTTTTTTTGCGATTGCAGCGTTGACCAAATATGTTTCGCTGGCTTCGATTGCGAGCGCGTTGATTTTCCCTGCCATTTATTGGGCCATTTACCGGCCTGCGGACGAATTGCTGATCGCCACGGTACTGGCCGGCTTGCTTGTGGCTTACCGGCACAAGGGCAATATCGAACGCTTGCGCGCCGGCAAAGAGAACAAATTTTCGCTGAAGAGCAAGGTGCAGTGAAGCACCTATGCATCTTGGGCGCAGGGAGTTGGGGTACCGCGCTGGCGATTGCCCTGGCGCCGCGCTTTGCCGAGGTTCGATTGTGGGCGCGCGATGCCGCGCAAGCGGAGCGGATCGCCAAAGCGCGCGAGAACGAGCGCTATCTGAGCGGGTTTCGCCTGCCGGATGCCGTGAGCGTCTCGAACGATCTGGAACGAAGTCTCAACGGCGCGGATGTGATTTTGAGCGTGGTGCCTTCGCGATATTTGCGCGAGGTTTTGCTGCAAGCCGCCAAGTTCATGCAGCCGTCTACACCCATAGTCAGCGCAACAAAAGGGATCGAAGAACGAAGTTTGCGGCGGATGTCGGAAGTGATCGCCGAAACGCTGCGGTCTCCGAGTCCGGTGGCAGTGCTATCGGGACCTACCTTTGCACGGGAGATTGCGGCCGGTGAGCCGGCGGCGATCGTAATTGCCGCAGAGGATATTTTCATAGCGGAACAAATGCAGCGGGCATTTTCAACTCCGGCGTTGCGGTTTTACACGAGTCAGGATGTGGTAGGCGTGGAGATTGGCGCGGCGCTGAAGAATGTGATTGCGCTGGGCGCCGGCGTTTGCAGCGGCCTTGGTCTAGGCAGCAACAGCGTGGCGGCGCTGGTTACGCGAGGATTGGCGGAGATCACTCGGCTCGCTGTTGTTTTGGGAGGCAAAGAACGAACCCTGAGCGGGTTGGCTGGTCTGGGCGATCTGCTGCTCACCGCCACCGGCGCCCTTTCGCGGAATCGCGCGGTGGGCCTGCAGTTGGGACAAGGGCGCAAGCTGCCCGACATTCTTGCGCAAACGACGATGGTGGCCGAAGGAGTTACCACATGCGGCGCAGCGTATCAGCTCGGTTTGCGCGAGAAAATCGAGCTTCCCATTATTCGAAAGATGCACGAAGTGCTCTACGAAGATAAAGATCCCCGCCTAGCCATTCGCGACTTGATGGAGCGGCCCCTTACCAGCGAGTAGCTCCGAAACCGAGCCGGGAGCGTCATCAGCGACCTAACCCGGCGTTTACCTGATCACTTACGACTCTTCCGATGTTCCAGCCACATAAAGTACCCAATGAGCGTTTTGCCGTCTTCCAACTTGCCCGAATGAATCATCTCTGAAATCTGCTTGCGGGCGAACCAACGGGTCTCAATGCGTTCGTCATCCATAGGCTGCTGCGCGCCGGCTGTTAAACCGCTTGCCAGAAAAACGTTCATCTTTTCGGCTACATAGCCAGGGCTGGCCCAGTAGGAAATGAGCTTGACCCATTTCTTGGCTTGATAGCCAGTCTCTTCGCGTAGCTCGCGCTTGGCGGCCTGCAGCGGGGTTTCGCCCGGATCAATGCATCCGGCCGGCAATTCCCACAAATCTTTTTCGGCGGGCAGGCGGAACTGCTTCACCAGCAATATCCTTTCCGCTTCGTCAACGGCCAGCATGACAGCCGAGCCGGGATGCCGCACAATGGCGCGATGAATCTCAAAGCCGCTGTTGTCTTGCGCCACTTCTTCAACCACAGTGAATACTTTGCTCTTCAGAACTTCTTTGGACGAGATGATCTTCATGCTTTTGACTAGGTTACCTTGGGGCTTGGACACGATTAGCGCGTACGCACCTTGCAAGGTTGAAAGGCCTGCCATCTTACAGGTTTGGCGCAGCCTTACTTTTCTGCATTGGCGATATGATGCGGCCCCGATTGCCCGCGCGCTGCCTAAGGGTTTGACACTCGACACCTACGATGGTTCGGCGTGGGTTGGATTGGTACCGTTCGTGCTAGCCGGTGTGCAGCCATATCGCTTCCCTGCCCTGCCGTGGATTTCCGAGTTTCCGGAAACGAATGTGAGGACCTATGTGCGCGGCCCCGACGGCGAACGCGGTGTGTGGTTTTTCACGCTTGAGGCAGATCGCTTAGCGGCCGTTCTGCTGGCGCGAAGCTGGTATCACTTGCCATACCGTTGGGCGGCAATGCAAGTCAATCGGGCGGGTTCAACGATCGAATATCACAGCAAGCGCAGCCGTTTTTTTGGCTGTGGCAGCACGGAGATCGGCATTGAGATCGGCGGCATTCTGGAGCCAGAGGAGTTAGACCACTTCCTCACAGCCCGCTTCCGGCTTTACGCGGCAGCAAGGGGCCGCATTGCCTACGCGCAGATCGAACACGATCCGTGGCCGCTACGAAGCGCCAGAGTGACACGGCTCAACGAAGACTTGCTCGAGCATTCGGGAGTGACTCGACCGGTAGGTGTGCCCCTTGTCCACTATTCAGAGGAATTGCACGTAAGAGCACGAGGATTGCAGTGGATGAGCTAGCCAAACAGCGCATTGTGATTATGGAGTGCCAGGCGATTCTTTTCGATATGGATGGGACGCTGGTAGACTCCACTCCCGTGGTGGAGCGGCAGTGGAAGCGTTTCGCGGAACGCTATGGGTTGAATTATGCGCAGATCATGAACGTTTCGCACGGGCGCAGGAACGAGGAGACTATTCGCGAGATCGCGCCGCACTTAGCAAGGCCGGAAATTTTCGCGGAATTCGATGCCGAGGAAATAGAAGACCGTGGCGGCGTAGTGGCAGTGGGAGGTTCGGCTGATTTGCTTGGGAGGCTTGCCGATCACGAGTGGGCGGTGGTGACGTCGGCTTCGCGGGCGCTGGCGCGCAGCCGGCTGCAGATGGTGAGATTACCGGTACCAAATGTTTTGATTGGCGCCGACAATGTGGAAAATGGCAAGCCAGACCCGGAGGGTTATCTGGCGGCGGCGCGCCGGCTGGGCGTGGAACGCAGATTCTGTGTAGTTTTCGAGGACACGGTCCCGGGACTGGAAGCGGCGCGCGCGGCGGGCATGCGCGGAATTGGCGTTACCACTACCTATTCCCGGCACGAACTAGCGCCAGCGGATTGCGTTGCCGACTTTGACGGCATAGGCGTAGCGCGATTGCGCGAAGGCGGCCTGCGGTTAACTCTGCCATGCTATTGAGATAGAGCAAGAGGAGAACAAAGAATTTGGCAAGACAGCTTCGCCGTATCGTGTGCGCCACTATGACGGTTGGGTTAGCAGTGGCTAGCGCGCAGACGGCGTCGACCGAAAAAACAGGAGCGACGTTTACCGTCAAGGATTCGCAGATTCACTCCCCGCTGACGCTCATTCTCTACGGCGATCAGCGATTTATGGATCCGAAGAACAACTCGGCAAGCAGTCCGCCAATGCGCCAATTGCTCGTCAAACAAATCGCGAAGGAAAAGCCGGCGGCCGTGGTTCTGAATGGCGACGTGCCGAACCTGGGAACGTCGAAGAACGACTATGCCGTTTATCACACTGAGACAAAAGCATGGCAGGATGAAGGGCTGCTGGTGATCCCGGCGCTCGGCAATCATGAGATCTACGGCGATGAAAAGGAGTGCCTCGAGAATTGGTGGGAAGCGTTTCCCACATTGCGCAACCGGCGCTGGTACTCTACGCAACTGGGTTCACGCGTTTATGTGATCGCACTCGATAGCAATAGTTCGTTGCTGCCGGGAAGCGAACAGGCCCAGTGGATTGCGCAGCAGATTGATGGAATGAGCAGCACTGTCGATTTTCTGGTGATCACCATGCATCATCCGCCGGTGGCAGACGTGCAGACGCATATATTGGTTGACCACAACCCACGGCCGAACGAATTCGCTTTGCGCGATTATCTTGCTGAGAAAGCCAAGAAGATCCATGCCCGCATTTTGGTCAGCGCGGGACACATTCATAACTACGAACGGCACGAGCAGGCGGGCATAACCTATCTGGTTTCGGGCGGCGGCGGAGCATTTCCGTACATCGTGGAACGCACGCCGGGCGATCTCTATAAGGACACCGCGTTTCCGAATTACCACTATGTGAAGTCTGTTTTGGAGGGCCAGGTTTTAAAAAGCGTGATGTATCGCGTGGCTAATCCTGAAAACCCGGATTCGGCGTTCGAAGAAAAGGATTCGTTCGAGATTGTGGCGAAGGCGCGGAAGGCGACCGCGACTGCGGGAAAGTAGATCCATCAAGCTGAGCCGCGACCGCCAGGGAGTGCAACGCACCGCTGGCCTAAGAGCTTCCCAAGTAGAAAGAATTGAAACTGATTTTGTAAGAGATTTCGCACTTTCCTAAATCCACCCCGCATCGGACGTGAGCGCGCTCTTCAACCGCCGAACGGCGGCCGGGATTTCAGCCGCGGTTATCCCTGCAAAACCCAGAACGAACCCTTGGCGTGCCGCCTTCCCCACGTAAGAGGGTGAGAGTGGCCACAGCCAGAGTTTCCGCCGCGCCGCGCGCACAGATATCTCTTCATCGCGGAGCCCCGCAGGCAATGTCACAACAAGATGCATACCGGCTTCGCCGCCAACTATTTCCAACTGTGTTCCAAACTCGCTGCGGATGGCGTCAACCAGGGCATTCCGTCGTTCCGCATACAGCAGGCGGGTTCTGCGAATGTGCCGTGCGAAATGCCCCTGCGTGATGAAGTCGGTGAGTACCTCCTGGTTCAGGTGTGCCGGAAATATGTCCAACACTCTTCTCACCGCGGCAAAACGGTCGACTAGATCCGGGGGAAGCACCATATATCCAAGACGCAGGGCCGGAAACAAGGTCTTGCTGAACGTCCCGATATAAACCACTCGCTCGCTGCGATCAAGTCCCTGCAAAGAAGCAATCGGCATCCTTTCGTAGCGATATTCGCTGTCGTAATCGTCCTCCACGATCCAAGAGCCGGCGCGCTTTGCCCAATCGAGCAACTGAAGGCGGCGTGAGGCACTCATGGTCACGCCGAGTGGAAATTGGTGCGAGGGCGTCACATAAGCGGCCTTCGCTTGCCGGCAAAGCCGAATTCCGGCGGCCACATCTAAGCCCTTGTCGTCAACCGGCACAGGTATCAATTTGCAACCAGCCAAGGTAAGCGCGTGGCGCATCAATCCGTACGAAGGCTCTTCCACCCAAACGCGGGATCCTGGATCAAACAGAACCCGAGCCGAGAGATCAAGCGCCTGCTGCGAGCCACTCACCACAAGAATCTGACTCGATTCACAATGAACTGCCCGCGACGTCCTCAAATAAGCGGCAATCGCTTCGCGAAGCTCTCTGGAACCCATGGGGTCGCCGTAGTTCAACGAGCTTACGCGAAGCCGGCGCGCGTGACGGCAAACAAGATTCGACCACACACGCATGGGGAAGTGGTCAAACGCCAATTGCCCCACACTGAATGCACCCGAGCCGTGCGTCCAAGGTGGGCTATCGCGACCGGGCAGCAGCAGCGATTGCCGCGACACGGCCGGCGACTCCGGGCGAAGGCGCAACATGTCGGATGCGTTTGGCGTACCTCCTGCGCGCCTCTCCGGGAGGGCCGCTGATACAAACGTTCCAGCGCCGGTGCGCGTTTCAAAATATCCTTCGGCCAAAAGCTGCGCGTACGCATCGAGAATGGGAATCCGCGAGATCCCAAGTTCTAAAGAAAGAGACCGCGTAGACGGGACCTGTTGGCCGGCACTCAAATCGCCCTGCACGATTGCAGCTTTGTATGCGTCGCAAACCTGCCGGTGGAGAGGTTTTGCGGCTCTTCGATCAACTGCGATCACAGGCGAGAAGCCCGCTGGCGCCTTCTTCATAGCCTTATCATAGTGGTAATAGCAAAAGCGCATCAAGTGGCTATTGCGCCCGACCACCGCCAGCGCTACATTCGCTTTATGGTGAGTCTCAAAGAAACCAGAAACGAATTACTTTGGAACTGGAGACTCGGAGCCTGTCGCTGGGTTTCAGTAGCCCTTCTCTGCGCGACACTCGCTGTCGCTGAGCAAAACAAGCCTGATTCTTCCATGTCGAACATGCGGGCCTCCGTAACTCCTCCGCCCACGGCCACGCCCGCTCCTCCGCCTTCGCTCCAAACGCGTGGCGACATCTATATGGCGCGGAAAATGTACCTCGACGCCATCGATATGTATCAGCAGTCCGTCAGGAGCGCGAGTATAGAGAACCGGATAGGGATCGCCTTCCAGCAGATGTCACAAACGCAATTGGCGAAGAAGCACTACGAAGCGGCAATCAAAATGGATCGCAACTATGCCGAAGCCATCAACAACCTGGGAACTGTCTACTACATTGATCGCTCCTATGGTAAGGCAATCAGTTACTTCAAACGATCTTTGAAATGTTCCGGACCCCTCGCCACTGTGTACGCAAATCTTGGCTCCGCCTACTTCGGACGCCGCGACTATAAGAACTCCTCCTTGTTCTTCGAGGAGGCGTTAAAGCTTGACCCGGACGTGTTGGAGCACCACCATGGGTTCGGCACCCGCGTGCAAGATAGCACGGTGACCGATATTGCGTTATTTCATCTGTATCTGGCAAAGACTTACGCCAAAGCCGGAAAGAACGATCGGGCGGTAAACTATCTGCGCAAAGCCCTCGAAGAAGGTCTCAAGAATCGTAAGAAGCTGGCGGATATGCCCGAATTCGCCGCTCTCCGCTCAACGCGCGAGTTTCTCGATCTGCTGGCCGAAGACCCAAAACCGTTATAGGTCTCCGAACAGGCGACTTCGTCTTGTTTGCCGCTGATGGCATTGAGGCATCCTGGTAAGAGATACCCTTATGCCGTTATCCGGTTTCGATCCGATTATTGCCCAATGGTTCGCCGACCGTTTTGTCTCTCCCACGCCCCCTCAAATCCTCGGCTGGCGTGAGATTGCCGCCGGACACGACACGCTCATCTCCGCCCCCACCGGTTCGGGTAAGACGCTGGCTGCCTTCTTGATATGTCTGGATCGCCTGGTCCGCTCCGCGCGCGCGCAAACGCTGCCCGATGAGGTCCAAGTCGTTTATGTCTCGCCCCTCAAAGCGCTAAGCAACGACGTACACCGGAATCTCGAACTGCCCCTTGCCGAAATGAGCACGCTGGCTAAGACGCAAGGTATTTCGTTGATGCCGATCCGAACGGCTGTGAGAACCGGCGATACGCCTGTGTCTGACCGCGCCCGAATGTTGAAGAAGCCGCCACACATTTTGGTCACCACGCCGGAATCGCTCTTCATTCTTCTGACGGCCGAGAAATCGCGGCAGATGTTGCGCGGCGTCTCAACCGTGATTGTCGACGAGATTCACGCGATCGCGGACGACAAACGCGGCTCGCACCTCATGCTGTCGCTGGCGCGCCTTGATTCTCTGATTGGGCGTCGTGCACAGCGCATCGGCCTATCGGCAACTGTCAAACCGATCGAAGAGGTGGCTCATCTGCTTGGCCCGGACACGCGCATCGTGGATACCGGACACCGGCGCAACATGGATCTCGCCGTTGAGGTGCCACGCGACGAACTCGCCGCAGTGGCAAGCACGGAATTGTGGAACGAGATCTACGACCGCGTTGCGGAACTGATTCTCGCCAATCGCACCACGCTGGTATTCGTGAATACCCGGCGGCTGTCGGAACGCGTTGCCCACGCTCTCGCAGAACGTCTCGGAGCAAATGCCGTTCTACCGCATCACGGCAGCCTTTCGCGCCAGCTGCGGCTCGATGCCGAGTCGCGCTTGAAACAGGGCGAGTTGCGAGCAGTCGTCGCTACCGCCTCGCTCGAGCTTGGCATCGACATTGGAACGGTGGATTTAGTCTGTCAAATCGGCTCTCCGCGCTCCATCGCCGTCGCTTTGCAGCGCATTGGCCGCTCGGGACACTGGGTGGGCGCCAAGCCGCACGGCCGCCTCTTCGCAACCACCCGTGACGAATTGATCGAATGTGCCGCGTTGATTTCTGCGATTCGCAAGGGCGATCTGGAACGAATCGAGATTCCGCAAAATGCCCTCGACATTCTCGCCCAGCAGATCGTGGCCGCAGCCGCGGCGGAGCCTTGGAACGAGGATGATCTCTTTGCATTGTTCCGTACCGCTTATCCATACAGAAATCTTGCCCGTCAGGATTTCGACGCCATTATCGAAATGCTTTCCGAAGGCATCGCGACCTCGCGCGGTAGAAGCGGGGCGCTGCTGCATCGCGATCAGGTGAATCGGCGCCTAAAGGGCCGGCGTGGCGCGCGTCTTGCCGCCATCACTTCCGGCGGCGCCATTCCCGAAAACGCAAATTACGCAGTCATCGCCGAACCCGACGGCAAGACAGTCGGAACGTTGGACGAGGACTTCGCCATAGAAAGCCTAGCCGGCGATGTTTTTCTGCTCGGAACTCATTCGTGGCGCATCAAACGCGTGGAATCTGGGCGTGTTCGGGTGACTGATGCGCACGGCGCGGCGCCTTCCATCCCATTTTGGCTGGGCGAAGCGCCTGGGCGCTCGCGGGAGCTATCAGCCGAAGTAGCTCAAATCCGCGAGCGCGTTCTCGCCAATGCCGAGCCTGCGCCGGATTTTCTTATAAACGAATGCGGGTTGGAAGAAGCGGGCGCGAAACAAATCGCCGCTTATGTCCGCGCCGGTGCGGCCGAGTTGGGCGCCCTACCATCGCAAAGTGTCGTGGTGGCTGAGCGTTTTTTCGATCAAGCCGGCGGCATGCAATTCGTCTTGCATGCTCCGTTCGGTTCGCGTATAACACGCGCTTGGGGTCTCGCCCTTCGTAAGCGCTTTTGCCGGACGTTCAATTTCGAATTGCAGGCCGCGGCTACAGACAATGGTCTGGTGCTGTCGTTGAGCGACCAGCATTCGTTTCCACTCGAGCTCGTATTTGCATTTCTCAAGGCGGCAACGGTGGAAGACGTGCTTCGGCAAGCTCTGCTGACCGCTCCCATGTTCGGCGCCCGCTGGCGATGGAACGTCACGCGAGCGCTCGCCATTTTACGATTCAGCGGCGGCAAACGTGTACCAGCGCCGATCCAACGCATGCGCGCCGACGATCTGCTGGCCGCGGTTTTCCCGGATCAAGTTGCCTGCGCCGAAAACCTCAGTGGACCCATCCGCGTCCCGAATCATCCATTAGTCAACGAAACATTAGATAACTGTTTGCATGAGGCTATGGATCTCGAAGGACTGCAACAGGTTCTGGAAGGTATTGAAGACGGGCGAATTCGCACAGTGGCCATCGACACAGTGCAAGCTTCCCCGTTCTCGCATGAGATTCTGAACGCGAACCCGTATGCCTTTCTAGACGATGCACCGCTGGAAGAACGCCGCACGCGGGCAGTTCAGCTGCGGCAAAAGCTCGGAACCGATGTGACGGGCGGCGAAGGCGTGCTTGATCCGGCGGTCATCGATCAGATTTCTGCGGAGGCGTGGCCGGAGGCGCGCGATGCCGACGAGTTGCACGATGCCTTGCTCACGCTGGTGAGAATGCCGCCGGTGGAGGAATGGCGAACTTTTTTTGACGAGCTTGCGGCCACGGGACGAGCTTCAACGATCACCCCGAATGGTTCGGCCTATTGGGTTGCCACTGAACGTATGTCTGTTGCCGGCGACCCGAATGCCGTCGTTGCCGGCTGGCTCGAATCCCTTGGACCGGTAACCGTCTCCGATCTCGCGGCCAAGCTCGCGTTTCCACCGGATGCGGTCGAAGCGGCTCTGTTAAGCGTCGAAGCGCAAGGACGAGTGCTGCAAGGGCATTTCCGCAGCACGCAGGGCGAAATCGAGTGGTGCAATCGCCGCATCCTGGCACGCATTCATCGCGCCACTCTCGGACGTTTGCGTCGCGAAATCGAACCGGTAACCGCCCTCGATTTTGAACGTTTCTTACAAACTTGGCAACATGTCTCGCCCGGAACTCAGCTGCATGGCGCAGATGGAACATTGCAAATTATCCGGCAGCTGCAAGGGTATGAAATCCCCGCGTCTGCATGGGAATCAGAAGTGCTCGCACGCAGAATCGCGAAGTATGATCCGGAATCTCTCGATGAACTCTGTTTTTCCGGCGACGTGATGTGGGCCAGGGTATCGCCGCATCCCGCAGTGGTGCAAAATCGCCGTGTACGGCCCACGCGAATCGCGCCGATAACGCTATTCTTGCGCGAAGACGCCGAGTGGCTGATGTGCGGGCAGGGTTTGGCCGACTCACTGGGACTCTCTCATCCTGCTCGCGAAGTGTTGCTTGCCCTGGAGCGAAACGGCGCCAGCTTTTTTGGCGACTTGGTGCGGCAATCGGCGCGCTTGGCGAGCGAAGTGGAAGACGGTCTTTGGGAGTTGCTGGCCGGAGGATTCGTGACAGCGGATGGATTCGATAATCTCCGCGCGCTGATTGATCCGAAACGCCGTCGCGGCGAAGGCCGGAGCAGCAAAAAACGCCCGCGCCATGCCGCCGGACGGTGGGCCTTGCTGCGTCCAATTGGCGCCACAATAACTCCCGAGGAGCGAGTCGAGCGTTTCGCGCGCCAGTTGCTTATCAGATGGGGCGTCCTCTTGCGTGACTTGTTGGTCCGCGAAATACTCGCGCCGCCATGGCGGGATCTATTGCCTGTACTCCGCAGGATGGAGGCGCGCGGCGAGATTCGTGGAGGACGATTTGTCTCTGGCTTCACGGGTGAACAGTTTGCCCGGCCCGAAGCGCTAGATTTGTTACGCTCGATCCGCCGTGATTCAGACAGAGGTGCCATCGCAGCCGTTACTAGCGCAGATCCGTTGAACCTCGCCGGTATTATTTTGCCGGGCCCGCGCGTAAGTCGCTTAGCGGTTATGGGCGCGATGCCCGCATGACGCGGCAATACTAACTCAAGGAGTACGGCTCCCCGGATTCACAGGAAGCGGCTGCTGAGGCAAATCAGAATCAGGGAAGCCGCGGACGACTTTGAAACTTCGGCTCCATCTCGTACGGGAAAAGAAATGCTGGCTGAGGTCAATCGCGTGTGTGAGCATCGAACCCGCCGAGTCTCCCAGTAGGTCCTCTGTTGATGCACGGTATGACCAGTAGATGAGAAACGGCTTGCCAATGATGTTGTCCCTCGGAATGAATCCCCAATATCGGCTGTCCGAGGAATTGTCTCGGTTGTCTCCCATACCAAAATACGCATTGGCAGGAACCACAATCTCTCCAAAGCGAACATCTTGGTCAAGCATTGTCCGTTGTGCCTCTTGTGCGAGTTCTTCTTTCACCGGACGGCAACACTGCCACGGAAACTGATCAAGCATGGGATCATATTCGTATTTATGGTAAACATACGGTTCGTTCAGCCTTGTTCCGTTTCGATAAACGACACCGTTCGTAATTCTAATGTGATCTCCCGGCATTCCGATTAGGCGCTTGACCAGCGTTTGCGTGAGATCGGGAGGGTAGCGGAATACAATGATGTCGCCATGCTTCGGCTCCTCGTAGGGGAGCAGATGCCTGGCCACCGGACCGGCGGGCGCATAGGCCAGTTTGTCAACCAAAAGGTGATCACCCTCCAGAAGCGTATCTTCCATCGATCCCGTCGGTATGACGAACGCCTGGCACAGTGTTGTCGTGGCAAACAGAAGGATAAGGATCGTAACTGCCCACTCAGCGATACTGTTACGCTTCGGTTTTGAGTTATTAACTCGAACTGCTTTCACCTAGTTTGGGCCATCGAAATTCTTCTACGTTGTTTCATGGTTTTATCCGAATCCGAGCCGGGAGCATAAGCGACCCATCCCGGGCGACTACCCGAGTCAAGTGCACAGCCACTTAAATAGAATACGTCCCCAGCCGGCTTTTGTTCCATCCCTGCCGCACGCAGGACGGGTCGGCCGTTCCGATAACAGATTATCGCTCCACCCCCAGTCTGTCGATACAGGATGTATGTTCATCTGCCCGAAATGCAATATTGATCTGGCGGATCCCGAGTTGCTACCGGCGCCTCCCTGGTGGCGCCGGCCTCGGGGAACATCGGCCAGGCCCATGCCGATTTGCCCGTCCGGGCACAAGCTTCGCACCCTTGTCGGCTATACAACGGAGCAGTCACTGCCGTTTGCGTTCCTGCGTGGCTTGGGCCTATCGTGTACTCTTCTGATATTCGGGTTCGTAGAAGATAGTCTTCGCCGAACGGCCCAACAATCGCAATGGATTTTAACGGTAGTGACTGGACTTATGTTTCTACTTGGAACCATCGCTTTCGGTTACGCCTGGACATGGGCTGGTGCGAAAGGGCCGGTTCATCGGCTTACTTCGCGTGCCTGCGGCGTAGCTTTGGGTTGTCTCGTGCCCGCCATTATTTCGTCCCATGCGCTGTACTTCCATTGGGTGAATCCTGTAGCGGCGGCTTTGCGAGAGGAATTGAAATACTTGGTCTCCGTTTGGCACTGATCTGTGCTGGTAAAGGTCAATGTGACCACCGGCTGCCCAATCTCCGATGCGCCCTCGGCTTGACTGCTGGGCACGGGTTACCGCATCCGAGCGCGTGGGGAACGCTAAGTCAGCAGCCACATTTTAATCTGCTCCTGGGTCAAGTTGCTGCCGCAAAGCACTGTTCCGATGCGCCCATATTCACTGAGGCTCGCGTGCTCCACTAACGCCGCAACACAAACCGCGCCCGCAGGTTCAACGATCAGCCTCTCTTCTTCCAGAAGGAGTCTCATCGCCGCACGAATGCTTGATTCCTCGACCAGCAAAACATCATCAACAATCCCGTTCATGTCCCACACTGCCTCGGGAATGGGAATGCGCACCGCGATGCCATCTGCGATGGTTCGTGCTTCTTTCGATTCGATAATTCGCCCGTCCTTCCAGGAATCGTGCATTGCGGGCGCGTGCACACTACTAACCCCAATCATGCGCGTCTCGGGTGAATGGGCTTTTATCCACCTCGCCACACCGGTCAATAAAGCCCCATTTCCCAGCGGCAGCAGAACCGCATCGAACGATTTGCCTGACGCCAGTAACTCCACTCCGATCGATCCGGCGCCTTCAGCGATCTCCGTCTGTCGGCCATCCTCCACCAGGCATGCGCCATTCTGTTCCGCCCATCGAGCAGCAGCGATTTTTGCCGCGTCAAAGTCTTCGCCCTCAAGCTGAACAGCAGCGCCGAATCCCCTCATCTTCGTCACCTTCAGAGGATTCGCATGAACCGAAGCAAACACAGTCAGAGGGAGTCCGTGCGCTCGGCAGGCATATGCCAGAGCCTGGCCAAAGTTTCCGGCGCTCGCGCATACCATAGGCGTTACCCGCCCGGAAGCTGCCATCCGTTGCAAAAAGAAGCTCGCTCCGCGGCCTTTGAAGCAGCCAATCGGGTTGAGTGTCTCCACCTTGAGTGTCAATTCGCACTGAAATCTCGCAGACAAGCCTTCACTGACAAACTGAGGCGTATGCAGGAAGACGGGGTCAATGGCGAGCGCTGCATCTGCAATGTTGTCGAGCGACAATCTCTGGTTTTTGTTCATGCGCTAATTCAGCTCTATCTTCTAGCCGCTATCTTCTTAGCTCCTATCTTCCAGCCCGCGCCGGAGGCAGGGCTAGCTTCTAAGTGCGGGAACCGCCATCGTCCGATTTCTCCACACGACGAGGGTTCCAACAAACAGGGCGCAAGTGCAAGCGGTACTGAGCGGAAGGCCCAAATCAAGCCCATTACTCAACCCAGGGGTCTCTCAGAACGCCAGCCAATCGCCCGCCGTCGTCCCTGCCGATCTTACCGCTATCCTCGAAGTAATTTCCTTTTCTTTCTGAATTAACTCAGCAAGCAGAGAGGCAAAGGACGCGTTGTGCGCAGATTTTGGTCTAAGCCCGTAATTCACAAGGAACCGAGCCGTCTTGATCAACGGTGTACATGTTCCAGTGTGTACCTCCCCGTTTACCTCAAACTGACGAGCATTTGGTGGAGCGCCCTGCGTCTCGCCACTCCTGGCGCCGTCCGACTCGGCGTGCTTTCCGTCATTGCGCGCCGTAATGGTGGACCAGTGAGAGCCAGAGGCCAATGGTCTCGGCATCCCTTGCCCGGTCAACGGCGTTTTCCATCACAGCCGTTTGCACAAGGATCAGCTTCGATTGAGGGTCGATGAAAATTCGCTGACCGTTTGCCCCGAGAAGTGTAAACATCCTTCTCTGGCCAGGCAGGATCCACACCTGATAGCCATAGCCGAAGAACGGCACCGGTTTCCCTGGGGCGAGCTGCGGGGTTGAATCGCTCACTGTGGTCGCCTGCACAACCCAGTCTTTCGGGATGAGCTGTTTGCCATTCCATGCGCCATCATTGGCGAGGAGACGGGCTAAGTGAGCGTAGTCGCGAAGCGTGGCGTTGAAGCAGCAGAAGGCGAGGTCGTGGCCGGAGGAATCGGTGTTCCAGGAAGCTTTCGATGTCGTGCCGATCTGACTCCAAATCTTCTCTTCGAGATAAGCGGATAAACTTTTGTGGAGCGCATTGCTGAGCACGAGACCCAAGACTTCTGCATCGGCGCCCGAATAGTGAAAGTGCGTCCCGCCGGGAAATGCCTGCTTGCATTCGGTCTTCAAGGTTTGTATTTTGATTTCGCCCTCATCGCTATCGCTGCCCTGACACGTGATACCCGAGGACATATGCAGAAGATCGACGAGTTTGCTGTCGCCGTAAGGTGAGTCTTTTAACTCGGGAACGTATTTGCTGACAGTCTCCTCAATCGAGCCAATGGCATGGTCGGAGACGGCGATGCCGACCAGCATTGCCATGATAGTTTTCGCCATTGATTGAGAGGTGAGCCGGTCCTGCGGCGTGCGGTCGTATTGGTAAGCCTCAAAGAGAATTTGGTCGTCCTTGGCGATCAAGAGACCTGTGACGGGCAGATGGTTCAGGTAGTCAGTGATCTGATAGAGTTTGCCTGCATGGGAATAACGGATTTCCGGAGAATCGGCGGAAACGTGAAATTCCCAGGGCTTGGCGGAAGGGTTGATGCTGTGGGCGGGAAAGAGCGTGTCGAAGTGACTGAAGTCCCCCACCATATATTTTCGTTCGAACATGGTGCTGGAAGAGCCCGTGGGGTAGTGCTCTGTTTGTCCATAAAGCTGCGCTTCCGGGCCGCCGGCGTTCATGACAGGAAGATGCGCGCTGCGAAGAGACCACGGGGCGAAAAGCAGAACGGATACAAGGAAATGAAGTTTCACGATAGCTAAATCGCTCCTTTACATCCATAATGGGCTTTTGGAGTTGTTGCTGTCAAAGACAAAATCTGCTCCAGTTAAGACAAAAGAGGTCCCAACGTGGAATTGCGTTTGCTCGAATACTTCGTCGCCGTGGCCGAGTTGGAACATGTGGGCAAGGCGGCGCAGCGGCTGCACGTTTCTCAATCTCCGCTGAGCCGCCAGGTCCGGCGGCTGGAGAAAGAGCTGGATCTGCAGCTGTTCGTGCGGAGCCGGCAGCGGATCTATTTGACGGAATCGGGCCGCTGGCTGCTCCAGAGGGCAAAAGGCTTGTTGGGACAATTTGAGAAGATTCGCAAGGAAAGCGAGCAGCGAGCGCGCGGAGAGACGGGCACCCTCGCGATCGCCTTTACCAGCGCTGCCATATGGAGTGGTATCCTCCCGCGCTTGATCAAGAAGTTTCGAACAAGGCACCCTGCGGCGAGATTCTCGCTGCAGCAAATGCGGTCAACTTTGCAGGTCGAAGCCGTCAAAGCAGGGCGCATTGACATTGGCTTCGTGTCTACTCTGCCGAATGAGGAGGGAGTCGAATATCAGTGCGTCGCGGAAGAAAACTCTCTGTTGGTCATGCCCGGCAGCCACCCACTCGCGAAAGGCCGATCGATTCGCCCCGAAGATCTGGATGGCTTGAAATGGATCTTCCTTTCGGAGACGATTTCGCTTGAGAAACAAAATCAGTTTTGCGCGGCGTGCGCAAAAATTGGTTTCGTTCCTGAGATTGTGCAAAACGTTACCGAGCCGGCCACGCTGCTCGCCTTTGTGGAGAGCGGTTTGGGAGTTGGCTTAATCCGGGGCACCGCCAGAAAATATGCGCCGCGCACACTCGCTTTCAGGGAAGTACCATGGATCCCGTTCAAGAATCGGACATTCATGATTCGAAGCGCCGGTGAATTGCGGCCGCTTGCTGCAGCACTTGCCCGCTACGTCGACCAATGAGCCTATGATTCGTTCCTGAGCGCTGCCAGCGGCTCAATATTTGCCGCGACAATTTCGCAGAACATGCGCTGTAGATTTTTCGAATTCAAACCCAAACGAAGTTCGTTTCGTAAAATCGCATCCGTGCCCGCGGCTCACCTCCCTTCCCAGCCGTTCACCAAAACTGCGAAATATTTATCTCCCTTCCTTTCAATCGCTTACCCCATTTCCTTCCCCATACCAGTTCACTCGTCCTCCTAAGCTGATAACGGAAAGGATACACAGACAAGGACCTCAACTCATGCGGCAAATCACCCGAGAAACCAACCGGCACGAAATCCCTTCGTCTATCGCCTTTCGCGTCAAAACCCGTCGCGCATCCCGCCCCCGCGGTGCTATGAAAAATCTCACCGCCTCCAACCACGCGAACAACCCGAATCCGAGCGACAAACATCCGGCAAAACAACCGGCAAAATCCCTTCGCCCGACCGGCCAAAAGCCGGAATTTTTGCGCTGCCTGCCGGCTTATAT
Source organism: Bryobacterales bacterium (assembly GCA_003167495.1). Classification (GTDB taxonomy): domain Bacteria; phylum Acidobacteriota; class Terriglobia; order Bryobacterales; family Bryobacteraceae; genus Bog-105. Next base: position 26,294 of record PMSX01000122.1, read on the forward strand.
TTATAGAGCTCAAAAATTCCCCCAGAATTGCCCTTCTTCCAACCGGCAAAAATCGCGGCAATCCGCAGCCTGGGAAACCCTCCTCTCACAGCAAAATCCGCCCACGCTACCAGCTCCGATTCGGCCCCTGAATAACGATCCCAGCAAACAAATCGTACGCCTGTTTCTTCTGCATGTGCTATATGTAGAAGAAACAGGCATGCAGTATCCCGACTCCAAATTTGAAATCCCGCAGGGAACACTCGATCTCTTAGTCCTGCAAATCGCAGCCCTTGGCCCCATTCATGGATACGCCATCGCGCAAAGGCTGCAGCAGGTATCGCGCGAAGTCCTTCAAGTTCAGCAAGGCAGCCTCTACCCCGCCCTTCACCGCCTCGAAAACAGAGGCTATTTGAAGGCTGAATGGAAAGAATCGGAAACGAAAAGAGAAGCAAAGTTCTACCGCCTCACCCCTAAGGGGCGCAAGCAACTCGAAACAGAGACAGCCAAATGGACGCGCCTAACGGAAGTCGTTGGCCTGGTCTTGAAGCTTTCGCAAGAAGGAGCAATATGACTTGGATCGGCCGCTTACTCAACAAAAGACGGCTCGAAGCTGAGTTACGCAAGGAGTTGGAATACCACGTTCAACGTCGGGCCGATGACTACCAGCAGACCGGCCTTACGGACGCAGAAGCCCGCCGGATAGCGCAGCTTGAGTTTGGCGGATCGGAACAAATAGGTGAGGCGTGCCGCGATGCGCGCGGGACTCGCTGGCTGGAATCCATCGTCGAGGATCTGCGCTTCTCGCAGCGCGTCCTGCGAAAGAGTCCTGGCTTTGCGATTGCGGCCATCGTAACGCTTGCTCTCGGTATCGGCGCCAACTTAGCCATTTTTCGTTTGCTCGACGCAGTGCGTCTCCGCTCCCTTCCTGTCAGCGATCCGCAACAGTTGGCCATTGTGCAACTGGCTGACAGAACCGGTTGGCGCGGGAGCCAAGCCACATTTTACCCGGCGCTCACTAATCCAATTTGGGAGCAGTTTCGCGACACCCAAAAATCGTTTTCCGGAGTGTTGGCTTGGGGAAACAACGATTTCAACATCGCTTCCGGCGGCGAAGCTCGTATGGCCAAAGGACTCTTCGTAAGCGGTGACTTTTTCAAAGTGCTAGGGGTCAACCCACTGTTGGGCCGGGTTTTTACAGCCGCTGAAGATCAACGTGGCTGTGGCCTGCCGGGCGCAGTCATCAGTTATTCCTTTTGGCAGCGCGAATTGGCCGGCGATGCTTCCGTCATCGGCAAGAAGCTGACACTCAACTTTCAAAAGACAGCGATTCTCGGAGTAACGCCGGCAGGCTTCTCAGGCCCGGAAATAGGGCGCTCGTACGACGTGGCGGTCCCCATCTGCTCACAAGCTGTTCTTTGGAACGAGGGCAACTGGCTCAACGAAGGCACAGTCTGGTGGTTGACCGTGATGGGACGCCTCAAGCCGGGGCTGTCACCTGAGCAGACAAACGCGCAACTTCGCGCCGCTTCGCCCGCACTTTTTCGAGCCACTTTGCCTGCAAACTACCCGACGGAAAATGTAAAAGACTATTTGAAGTTCAAGTTGCAAGCCGTTCCAGCCGGCGGCGGCGTTTCCTTTTTGCGCGATCAGTATCAAGATCCTCTGCTGCTCCTGTTAGCCACCACCGCATTGGTGCTGCTCATCGCCTGCGCGAATATCGCGAACCTGATTCTTGCGCGTTCCACAGCGCGGGCACACGAATTCGCTGTCCGGCTGGCCATTGGCGCCTCGCGGAGGCGGCTGGTTCAACAACTCATGACGGAGGCGCTCCTGCTCGCGACGTGCGGCGTCGCGGCTGCTCTGTTTTTGTCCGAAGCCCTGAGCCGTTTCCTGATCGCCCTCTTGGGTACGCAGGGAAGCATGGGGAGCACGCTGTTTCTCGATTTACCGCCCGACTGGCGTATGCTCGTCTTCACCGTGACGGCGGCCAGCTTGACATGCATCTTGTTCGGCTTAGCCCCGGCATTTCAGTCCACACGCGGCGGAGCGACGGAGGCGATGAAAGCGGGCGGACGGTCTCTCTCGGCCAGCCGTGAACGATTCGGATTGCGACAGCTCCTCGTGGTGGCACAAGTCTCGCTGTCCCTCGTACTCATCGTCAGCGCGCTGCTGTTTTCGGGAAGTTTACGCAATCTGCTGGCGGTGGAGACCGGCTTTCAGCAAAATGGAATTCTAATTGCCAACCTCGATTTTTCTCGTCTGCGCATTCCAGTAGGGCAGCGAAACGAGTTCAAACGCAATTTGCTCGAAAGAGTTCGCGCTGTCCCGGGCATCACATCGGCCGCTGAGGTTGCCGTGCTTCCACTTTCCGGCAACGGAACCGACAATGTGGTTTGGAAGGATGAAGGTGGGGCTGCTCCCAAGTTCGATTCTAACTTCAACTGGCTCGGCCCGGGTTATCTGAGGACAATGGGGATCTCGCTGCTTTCCGGCCGCGATTTCGACGACCATGACACAACATCGTCCCCGAGAGTCGCGATTGTCAACCAGTCGTTTGCCCGCAAACTTGGGCTAGGCGCGAACCCCGTCGGCCAGCTATTTCGCCGGCAAGCCACCCCGTCTTCACCGGAAATAGCGTTCGAGATTGTTGGCTTCGTTAAGGACACAAAATACTACAGCCTCCGGGAGGAATTTACTCCGATCGCATTTCTCTCCATCACCCAAGATGCCGAGCCGGGTTCATTTGATCAGATTGTGATTCGCTCCGGAACTACTTTGGCAGGCACTGCATCCGGGGTCAGAAGCGCAACCGAGCAAATCAGCAAATCGATTGGCCTCGATTTCAGCGTTTTCGAAGATACAGTTCGCGATGGATTGGTCCGCGAGCGCCTGATGGCAAGCTTGTCCAGCCTGTTCGGTCTGCTGGCTGCACTGATAGCTTGCGTCGGCCTCTATGGTGTAATGTCGTACACCGTAGCGCGCCGGACAAACGAGATCGGAGTCCGCATCGCGCTTGGAGCAAATCGAGCCAGCATCAAAGTCTTGATTCTTCGCCAGGCCGGTGGGCTTCTTGCCATCGGAATTGCCATCGGTTTGGCATTTGCGCTCGCCGTGACAAGAACAATACAATCGATGCTCTTTGGTCTGAAGCCGCACGATGCTCAAACATTCATCCTGGCCGCAATCCTTCTTGCCAGTGTGACCCTATTGGCAAGCTATCTGCCGGCACGTCGCGCCGCTCGGCTCGAGCCCATGACCGCTCTCCGCGAAGAGTGAATGCTGTTGTCTGAGCCGTGACCGCAACGGAGCGCAACGCATGACGCCATTGCGATAGAATCCTGTCAGAAGGCGGAAACTGATCGCCAGCCATGTCGCCGCCCATTGAAGAAATAGCCGTCCTCTGGATCAACGCCGGTTTGAGCTGCGACGGCGACACCATCGCAATGACAGCGGCCACGCAGCCGAGCATCGAAGATCTCGTTCTCGGAGGTCTGCCGTGGATTCCCAAAGTCCGCTTTCACAATCTGTTCCTCGCCTACGAAAATGGAGACGACTTTATGGAGCGTTTTCATTTGGCCGCAAAAGGCGCGCTTGATCCGTTCATTCTTGTCGTAGAAGGATCGATACCCAACGAAGCAAATAAATCCGCAGGATACTGGGCCTCGTTTGGAACAGACCGCGAGACTGGTCAACCAATTACTACCTGCGAATGGATCGACCGCCTCGCACCCAAAGCTTGGGCTATCATCGCCGCCGGAACCTGCGCGACATACGGTGGAATTCACGCGATGGAAGGCAATCCGACGGGCTGCATGGGGCTAACGGATTACCTCGGATGGAAGTGGAAATCGAAAGCTGACATCCCCGTCGTGTGCGTCCCTGGGTGCCCCGTGCAGCCGGACAACTTCATGGAAACTCTGTTGTACCTGCTCCACATGGCAGCCGGCCGAGCGCCGATGATACCCCTTGACGAAGCGCTTCGACCCACCTGGCTGTTTGGACAAACAGTGCATGAAGGCTGCGACCGGGGCGGCTATTACGAACAAGCGGAGTTTGCGGAAGAGTATGGCTCGCGCACCTGTATCGTGAAACTCGGCTGTTGGGGACCGGTCGTGCAATGCAACGTCGGCAAGCGCGGCTGGATGGCTGGCATCGGTGGCTGCCCGAACGTCGGCGGCATTTGCATTGGCTGCACCATGCCTGGCTTTCCCGATAAATTCATGCCCTTCATGAATCAACCGCCGGGATCGCTACTTTCTTCAAAGGCTGTCATGACGTACGGCCGCGCCATTCATGCACTTCGGCGTTTTACCCAAGCGTCACTGAACAAAGTACCGAGTTGGCGGGAAAAGCAACACGAAAAGAGGATAGATTGAAAGACTTGGCGTTTGAAACTCAGAGCGCCCTTGACGACGCCGAAGCGGTTCTGACAAGTCTCGCAGAGGTGTTTTCGCAGAACGGGCATGGGGATTCCAAGTCCTCCCGGAGTTCCGAACTCGCGCCAACTTTGGAGGCTCGCTACCGGGTCTTGCTCGATCAGATTCCTGCAGTCGTGTTCATGGCGTATCTGGATCAAGGTATCGGCGAGGCCTACGTAAGTCCGCAGATTGAAGCGACTCTCGGCTTTTCGCAAAAAGAGTGGCTGGAAGATCCCGTGCGCTGGTATCGGCAAATCCACCCTGACGACAAGACTCGTTGGAATGAAGAAGCCGCGAACATGTTCCTCTCGGGCGAGCCGCTGCGGTCGTCTTATCGCGTCATCGCGCGCGACGGCAGGGTCGTCTGGTTTCATTGTGAAGCGCGGCTTGTCCGCCGCGACGACGGTGAGCCTTGGTTCATCCACGGCGTGGGATTCGACATCACCGAACTTAAGCAGGTGGAAGAAGCACTGCAAGAGGAGCGCAACGTCGTCTCGGCGATTTTTGATACCGTGGGCGCGCTCATAGTGGTGCTGGATCGCGAAGGACGAATCGTGCGCTTCAATCGAGCCTGCGAGCAGATGATGGGCTACTCGCTACAGGACGCCATGGGAACTTGCGTGTGGGATTTATTTGTCGCCCCCGAAGAAGCTGTCGAGTTCAAAAACTTGTTTTTCCGGATTCGTGACAACGTAACGCGCACCGAATACGAAAGCTGTTGGGTGCCGCGCGACGAGAAACAGAAACGAAACATTGCCTGGTCTGCCGCGGTCTTACCCGGCACAACGCAAACACCGACGTATATCATAGCTTCCGGAACCGACGTTACTGAACAAAGGCGAGCGCAAGCAAAATTCCGAGGACTGCTGGAAGCAGCACCCGATGCGGTCGTGGTGGTCAACCAAAGCGGAAAAATTGTGTTGGTGAACGCGCAAGTTGAGAAGCTGTTCGGCTACGGCCGGCAAGAGCTTCTGGGAGAAGAGATTGAAAAACTGGTGCCGGAGCGCTTGCGCGGCAGGCATCCTAGCCATCGCCGGAGCTTCATTGGCGAACCCCGAACGAGACCCATGGGCGCTGCGGTAGAGCTGTACGCCCTGCACAAAGACGGGCACGAGTTCCCAGTTGAGATCAGCCTCAGCCCGTTGGAGACCGAGGAGGGAGTATTGGTTTCCAGCGCGATTCGCGATATCAGCGAACGCAAGCGTCTGGAAAAGACGATCCTCGATATAGGTGAAGCCGAACGGCGCAGAATCGGCCAGGATTTACACGACGGTCTCGGTCAACATCTGACTGGACTCGCGTTTATGGGAAAGGTGCTGCAAGAGCGGCTCGCGCAATCATCAGCTTCCGAAGCGGCGGAAGCGGCGAACATCGTGAAGTTGCTGAATGAGTCAATAAAAATGACGCGCGACTTGGCGCGAGGGCTGTTGCCCGTCGTTTCCGAAGCTAATAGCTTAGCGATCGCGCTCGAGCACTGGGCGAGTGAAGTAAGAGAGTTGTTTCACGTCGGCTGCCGCTTCCAGTGTTCCGATTCCCTCTTTGTTCAAGAAGTAGTGGCCGATCATCTCTATCGCCTCGCGCAGGAGGCGGTGACCAATGCCATTAGACATGGGCGCGCAAAAAACATCGTCATCGGACTCGCCGTTGTGAAGGGTGGCGGCGTACTGACGATTCGCGATGACGGCTGCGGCTTCGATCCAGGTCGCAAAAGTGAACCCGGCGCGGGACTCCGGATCATGAATTACCGAGCCAAAATGATTAACGGATCGCTCACCGTGCAATCCACACCAAACGGGGGAACTGCCGTGACGTGCTGGTTCCCAGTCGCGCATCAAGGCGCGGGAGAAGAAAATGATCGTTGAATCTCAACCAGCACCGACAGCGCTCAGAAGCAAGGTTTTCATCGTCGACGATCATGCCATCGTCAGAGAGGGATTGACTCTGCTGATTGATCGCGAACCCGATCTCGCTGTTTGTGGCGATGCCGATGAAGCTGGTTCGGCTTTGCGGCGAATCGAGGAGATGAAGCCCAACCTCATCATTGTCGACATCTCTCTCAATGGGCCTGATGGCCTTGATCTGCTCAAGAATATTCGGTCGCGCGATCCGCACTTGCCGGTCCTCATTCTATCCATGCTCGACGAATTGGTTTACGCCGAGCGCGCCCTGCGCGCGGGCGCCAGCGGCTATATCATGAAGCACGAGGCGAGCGAGCAGGTCCTCACCGCGATTCGCCGCATACTAGGCGGTGAGATCTATGTCAGCGAGACGATAGCCAACCGCATGCTCCACCGATTCATCGGCGGAGGTCACGTGGGGAAACAGTCCTTCATAGCTGACTTGTCGGATCGCGAACTCGAGGTTTTTCGGTTAATCGGTCAAGGGCACGGAACTCGCCAAATCGCTGAGGAACTTCACGTCAGCGTGAAAACCGTTGAGTCTTACCAGAGCCATATTAAAGATAAGTTGTCATTGAAAAACGGCCGCGAGTTGGTGCAGCTAGCCATTCAATGGTCGGTTGGCGGGAGACCGAACTGAGCTCAATTACTCCTCTCGAAGGGCGATAACCGGATCAAGCCGCGAGGCCGTCACCGCGGGCACCAGGCACGCCGCGATGCCTATCGTTCCTATCAATACGATTGACCCGGCGAATGTGATCGGGTCGTCCGGCTTAACTTGATAAAGAACGCTTGCAAGGAACCGCGTGAGCATCACGCTCCCACCAATACCAATTGCGCCACCTACAGCAATCGGCCTTAGACCATCGGTCAACACCATCGCCACGATCCGCATCGCATCCGCACCCAACGCACCCCGGATGCCAATCTCTTTCGTGCGTTGAGTCACAGCATGCGCCACCACGCCGTAGATTCCCACCGCTGCCAGGAACAGTGCCATCAACGCGAAGCACGAAATGAGCATAGCTCGAAAACGCGGTTGGCCAAGAGTTCCGTCCACGTGTTGTTCCATCGTCCTGACATCGGAAACTGGCTGTTCGGGGTCTAATTGACGCGCTATACCGAGTGCCGTCCGGCCCATGGCAATGGGATCCCCCTCCGTGCGCAGCACTATGAACATCCGGTCATGAGCCTCCTGCATTTCCGGCGTGTAGAACTGCGGCGCTGCGGGAAGGTCGAGTGCTCCGGTTCGCACGTCGCTGATTACGCCGACAATTGTCATCCAGCGGTCCATACCACCGGGCGCTGGCGCACCAAACAAAATGCGTCTACCAATAGCGTCGTCATTTGGAAAAAATCCGCGCGCCAGTGTTTCGTTAACAATCGCTACCGGCGGTGCATCAAGAACATCTGACCTGGAGAAATCACGCCCCTTACGAAGCGTGATTCCCATCGTCCGGAAATAGTCAAGCCCGACTGTAACGGTGTGTGCCATCTGTCTGGTCTGAGCATTCGGATTCCATCGATGAGCGTCTGTCGAGAAGGGATTGCCGTATCGCGTATCCACGCCAACCGTGAACACTGGCAGTCTGTCTACTTCGCTTGCTGAGATTACGCCTGGCAGCTTCACCAGCCGGTCCTGAAGCTCCGAGAAAAAGTGAATCCGCTGACGGGCTTTTTCATAGCCCGGCCCTGAAAGCTGTATCTGCATTGTCAACAGGTGCTCAATGCGGACGCCAGGGTCGATCTGCCGTAATCGGGCGAGGCTTTTGGCTAGCAAACCCCAGCCGATCAAGAGCACGACAGCGATCGCAACTTCTGCCGTAACAAGCCAGTCCGCCATGTGACGCCGGCGACGTGGTCCCCGAAGACTCGCATTTTCCCGTGGCGTCGCTATTGCCGGTGCAACACTCAACGCAAGGCACACCATGCCAGAGGTCAGGCACGTGAAGAGGAGCATTCGACTATCAATCCCGATACTCGTATTGGCGGGCAACTCCGTCGGGCTTACTAGTTTCGGCAAGAGGACGCCCCAGTGAGTGATCACTAACCCGAGTACGCCGCCAATGGCTGCTAGAACCGCGGCTTCCGTCATCCATTGCCGCACAAGCCTCATACCAGACGCGCCGAGCGCTCGCCGAATGGCTGTCTCCTTTTCGCGGGCAGCCGCCCGAGCTAACAGCAGATTGGCCACGTTCACACAAGCAATGAGGAGTAGCAGAACCGAAGCCGCTAACAGGAGTAATGAACCTTTTTGAAAATCGCCGAACAATCGACTCCTTAACGAGAACACCCTGGCTCGATAACCGCCATCTTCACCATTCGGCCCTCGGTAAGGCCGAACTGTCTCTTGTACGCGCTTGGCAACATCTATTATTGAGGCTTGCGCTGACGCGATGCCGATACCGGGTCGCATCCGTGCGAGCATATGGAATTGCCAGACGCGAGGGTCCTTCATCGTCGGAAGCGGCACCCATACATCGGCGCCTTTGCCATCCAAACCGAATTCAAAGTTTGGCGCCATCACTCCTATGACCGTATAAAGCTGGCGATCCAGGCGAACGGTCCGGCCTATAGTGGTTGGATTCGCGGCGAACCGGCTTGCGAATAGCGAATAGCTGAGAATCGCAACGTCATTGTGTTCGGGATTCCAGTCTTGATTCCCGAAGGCTCGCCCGAGGGTTGTGCGTGCGCCCAACATTTCGAATAGGCTGGGGGTTGACGATAATACAGCAACGCGTTCGGCGGCTCCGGAGCCGATTAAATTCCGGTCCTCTTCAATGAACGCCGCTGTCGCGTCAAAAGACCGACTCTTCTGATAGGCATCGAAGGTTTCATAGCTGACATCGTTGTAGTGGACGCCCATTTTCGAAAGCGCGTCCTGCACCACCACCAATCGATCCGATCTGGGATACGGCAACGGCCGCAGCAGCACAACGTCCGCTCCGCTGAAAATTGCCGTGGTCGCGCCTAAACCAAGCGCCAAAGTAATCACCGCTGCCGAGGTAGATCCCAACGACCTTCGAAGTTGTCTCAAGGCGTAGCGGACATCGGCGAACATGCTTCTTTATTCTGCACCTTTCGATATCGAAACACGCGTAGCAGCCCCTAAGTGTTCTTGCTATCGGGGAATCCCCGATGCCTTCCGTAGTGGTTTCCATGAGACTCAATTCAGGTTCACTCCCTCTTGCGAAATGCTCGGTCTTACGGCTTAAATAGGTCGTGTACTTGGTGTGCGAGCGGCACGAATGCAAGTACAAGTACAGACCGCGAAGTCAAAAAAGGAGCCATGAATGCCCAGCGAAACCGTTCCTTACGGCCGGAAGACCCAAAAGGCGTCACCCGTTGCCGAGGTCCACATTTTATGGATAACTGCCGGGTTAGGCTGCGACGGAGACTCAGTCTCCATCACCGCGGCAACTCAACCCAGTATTGAAGACGTTGTTCTGGGCGCCATCCCCGGCCTTCCCAAGGTTCACTTGCACAATCCAGTTCTTGCTTACGAGAATGGCGACGATTTTCTCAAGTATTGGTACCTGGCGGAAAAGGGCCAGCTTGAGCCTTTCGTTCTTGTGGTTGAAGGATCTATTCCAAACGAAAAGATCAAGAAGGAAGGCTATTGGGCAGCGCTCGGGACCAATGCCAACACTGGCCAGCCGATTACGACCAATGAGTGGATTGACCGTCTTGCGCCTAAAGCCTTAGCTATCGTTGCCTGCGGTACCTGCGCCACTTACGGCGGCATCCATGCCATGGAAGGCAATCCTACCGGCGCTATGGGGTTGGCCGACTACCTGGGCTGGGATTGGCGATCAAAGGCCGGTCTGCCTATCGTAAATGTGCCAGGATGCCCGGTCCAGCCGGATAACTTCATGGAGACTTTGCTTTACTTGCTTTACCAGGTAGCCGGTATCGCGCCCATGATTCCTTTGGACGATCAACTGCGTCCCCAGTGGCTGTTCGGCAAGACTGTGCACGAGGGTTGTGACCGCGCCGGCTATTACGAGCAGGGAGACTTCGCAGAGGATTACAACTCATCGAAATGTATTGTTAAGCTCGGCTGCTGGGGTCCAGTGGTGAATTGCAATGTGCCCAAGCGGGGCTGGATGAATGGCATGGGTGGTTGCCCCAACGTGGGCGGCATCTGTATCGGTTGCACCATGCCCGGGTTCCCCGACAAATTCATGCCCTTCATGGATGAACCCCCTGGAGCGAAACTCTCCGCCGGTACGATCGGCGTCTACGGAAAAGCGATTAGGGCGCTACGCGCCTTTACGAACGATACCGTCAACAAGGAACCTAAGTGGAGACATCCACGAGCCGAACTGACTACCGGCTATAGTTCTAGATCGTATTAAGGAAAGAGGAGAATCCACCATGAGCACAATCACAGCACCTGAAATTAAGACGTCCGGCCAATCGGGCAATCTCGTGGAGATGAATTGGGATCCTATTACCAGAATCGTCGGCAGCCTTGGCATATTCACCAAGATAGATTTTGAGAATCGCCGCGTTGCCGAATGCCATAGCACTTCTTCTATCTTTCGCGGCTACAGCATATTCATGAAGGGCAAAGATCCGCGCGATGCCCATTTCATCACAAGCCGAATTTGTGGAATCTGCGGCGACAATCATGCCACGTGCGCCACTTATGCGCAGAACATGGCCTTCGGCGTTCGTCCGCCGGCGCTCGGCGAATGGATCGTCAACTTAGGCGAGGCTGCCGAGTACATGTTCGATCACAACATCTTTCAAGACAACCTGGTGGGTGTCGATTTCTGCGAGCAGATGGTCAAGGAAACCAATCCTGGCGTGTTCGCAAAAGCGGAAACGACGGCTTCGCCGCACGCCAATCTTCACGGATACCGCACCATTGCGGATATCATGCGCGCGCTAAATCCCTTCACTGGACCCTTCTATTTGGAAGCGCTGCAGATGAGCCGCATGACTCGTGAAATGTTCTGTCTCATGGAAGGAAGGCACGTCCATCCGTCAACGCTCTACCCCGGCGGAGTGGGCACGGTGCCTACAATCCAGCTCTTCACCGACTACATTGTGCGCCTCATGAAGTACGTGGAGTTCATGA